>CACEKL010000011.1 GCA_902560025.1 uncultured Bacteroidota bacterium
GGAACTGGAGGTACTATATCGGGAATAGGTAGATTTTTAAAAGAAAAAAATAATGATGTAAAAATTATTGGTGTTGATGCTTATGGTTCAATTTTAAAAAAATACCATGAAACAGGTGAAATTGATCCGAATGAAATATACTCATATAGGATAGAAGGACTTGGAAAAAACATTGTACCTTCTGCAACTGATTTTAAAATTATCGATAAGTTTGTAAAAGTTACAGATTCAGATAGTGCTCATATGGCCAGAGAGATAACTTTAAATGAAGGATTGTTTGTTGGATATACTTCAGGGGCGGCTTTTCAAGCTACAAAAATATTAAATGATGAAAATGAATTTGATCATTCAAGTTGTGTTGTAATTGTTTTTCCTGACCATGGTTCCAGGTATTTAAGTAAAATATATTCTGATGAATGGATGAACAATCAAGGTTTCTATGACTCCAGTTTTTATCAACCCAAAAAAAAATCAATTAATTATATATAATTTATATGCAAGATTTATTTGACAAAATATATAAAAATAAAGGCCCTCTAGGTAAATGGGCATCTATTGCTGAAGGCTACTTTGTTTTTCCTAAACTAGAAGGTCCAATTTCTAATAGAATGATGTTCAATGGTAAAGAAGTTATTACATGGAGTGTAAATGATTATTTAGGTTTAGCAAATAATCCAGAAGTAAGAGAAGTTGATGCTAAAGCTGCTGAGCAATACGGGAGTGCTTATCCAATGGGAGCAAGAATGATGTCCGGTCATACTAATCTTCATGAAAAATTAGAATCTGAACTTGCTAAATTTGTTTCAAAGGAATCTGCATACCTTCTTAATTTTGGATATCAAGGAATTCTTTCCACTATAGATACACTAGTAACTAAAAATGATATTATTGTTTATGATATTGATTCTCACGCATGTATAATTGATGGAGTTAGGCTTCACCTTGGTAAGCGATTCACATATCAACATAATGACATGAAAAGTTTAGAAAAAAATCTTGAAAGAGCAACTAAACTTGCTGAGCAAACAGGTGGAGGAGTACTAGTAATTTCTGAAGGAGTCTTTGGAATGAGGGGAGAGCAAGGAAAATTAAAAGAAATAGTTGCATTGAAAGATAAATTTAAATTTAGACTTCTTGTAGATGATGCCCACGGTTTTGGAACGTTAGGAAAAACGGGTGCAGGAGCAGGTGAGGAGCAGGGCGTTCAAGATCAAATTGATGTTTATTTTGCAACTTTTGCTAAATCACTAGCTTCAACTGGTGCTTTTATTGCAGGTGATTCTGAAATAATTGAATTCTTGAAATATAATATGCGTTCACAAATGTTTGCAAAATCTCTTCAGATGCAGTTAGTTATTGGAGCTCTTAAAAGACTTGAATTAATTAAAACTAGACCTGAGTTTAAACAAAAACTCTGGGAAAATGTTAATTTACTTCAATCTGGTTTGAAGGAAAGAGGTTTTGATATAGGCTCAACTCAAAGTTGTGTTACTCCAGTATACCTAAAGGGTAGTATCCCTGAGGCAATGGCCCTAGTAAAAGACTTAAGAGAAAATTACCATATTTTTTGTTCAATTGTTGTTTATCCTGTAATTCCAAAGGGATTAATTCTGCTTAGACTAATTCCAACTGCTTCACACAATATTAATGACATTAATGAAACTCTTGATGCATTTTCTTCAATAAGAAAAAAGCTTGAAAAAGGTGTTTATAAGCAAGCATCTAAGGGAATAGAAGAGTCAGTTGACTAATCATTTAACATTACTGGCATTACAAGCATAGTTATTGATTCTTGTGAAGAGTCTTTTTCAGTTACTGGCCTTATAATACCTGCTCTGTTTGGATGAGACATTGAAAGCGTGATGGTCTCAGAATCTAAATTATTAAGCATTTCAATTAAAAACTTAGAGTTAAATCCAATTTGGATATCATCACCTGAATACTCACACTCTAGATTTTCATCTGCTCTATTGCTAAAGTCAAAGTCTTCAGCACTAATATTTAAAAGAGATCCTGCAAGTTTAATCCTAATTTGATTAGTTGTCTTATTAGAGAAAATACTAACTCTTCGAACAGAATTTAAGAAAAGCTCTCTGTCAATTGTGAGAACGTTTGGATTATCTTTTGGAATAACAGCTTCATAATTAGGAAACTTGCCATCAATTAGCCTTGAAGTAATTGAACTTTTTCCAAAAATAAATTTTGCATTAGAGTCATTATGCTGAATAGTTATTTCAGAATCATGTGTCTGAAGAATTCCTTTAAGTATTTGTAAAGGTTTTTTAGGCATAATAAATTCAGACACTTCTTTGGAGTTATATTCAGATGTTTCAAACTTCACAAGTTTATGAGCGTCAGTTGCAACAAACTTTAAGGATTCGCTATTAAATTGAAAAAAGACTCCACTCATGACAGGTCTGAGGTCATCTGTTCCAGAAGCAAAGATTGTTGAATTTATTGCATTACCTAGATCAATTCCATTAATTATAGTTTCATGTGCATCTAAAATTTCAATTTGTTTTGGAAATTCTCCACCTTCTAGGTAGGCAAGAGAATATTTTCCATTACTTGCGCTAATCTCAATAGTATTATTTTCAGTTTTTATAAATGTCAACGGTTGATCTGAAAATGTCTTCAGGATATCTATTAATAGCTTAGCAGAGATTGCTACTTTATCTGATGACTGAGACTCAATATCAATTTCTGAAGTCATTGTAGATTCAAGATCTGATGAACTGATCTTAAGTTTGTTATTATCTACTTCAAACAAAAAATTATCAAGTATAGGAATAGTATTTGAAGAATTAATTACCCCGCCTAGAATTTGGAGTTCTTTGTACAAAATCGATGATGAAACAATAAACTTCATGTGTTTTTTTTCAAATATATTTATTTGATATTATAAATCTTATAATTACTTATAAAAGTTATCTACCAAATACAAACACTAAAAATAAATGCTTACAGGATCTCGATAATTTAGTCCAAATAAGGTGCTAGCACTTCCCACTGTCTGAGGATTACTTTTGTAAATACTTAATTGAAGATAGCCAAGACTATTAAATATTGCCATCTTCTTACCATCTTCTTCTCGATCTTTTTTATCTAGGTTAAAATCAATTGCATCAGAGTAGTTCTTATAAATTTTTGTGAACTTAACGTTTCTTGCATTTATTGTAAAGGATCTAGTTTTTGAAATCTCTTTAAATAGCTTTTCAGTAATATTTGTTATAACATTCCCATAGTTATCTATATAAATTACACTGCCTATAATTTGATTTTGTTCTTGGTTTACAACAGGTCTTAAATTTTTAATCTCTTTGATTTTATTGATTTTTGAGCCAACAACATTTAAAGGTCCAGATCTTAAAATATGTCCTAATACCTTAACAAATAAATCATCTGAAGATATTTTATAATTAAAGCTATTATGTAAATTAATTTCAAAAATATTTTCTGGAATAATATCCTTAAAAATTAAAGAAAATACTCCATTATCAGCACCAATAAAAAATGATTCTTCATGCTTGATTACAATATGTTTATTTTCAGGAGTAAGTTCTGAATCTACACAGATCATATGAATTGTACCTTTTGGAAAGTTTCTGTGTGCTCCTTCAAGAATATACCCAGCTTCAGTTAAATTAAATGGGCTAATATTATGGGATATATCTATAATTTCTACTGAATCAATTTCTGAAACTATTTTTGCTTTTAATGAACTAACAAAATAGTCCTTATTTCCATAATCTGTAGTTAAGGTTATGATAGACATTAATTAAGATAAACTTTATAAATTTTATGTAAATTTGGATTAAATAATCTACTATAACAAATTTTTAAATTAAATCTATTGAGTGAGCTAGAATTTGAACTAACTGATGTTGATCCGCAAAACTTTTTCTCAAGAGATAATTTAAATTCTTTAAAATCTAGTTTCCCAAAACTTAAACTGGTTCAAAGAGGACAAACTATTAAAGCCCTTGGTGAAAAAAGTGAATTAAAGTTATTTGATAATAAATTTAGGACTCTATTAAATTACTATTCAGATTATAATAATATAGATCCAGATGTAATAAATGATATTGTTGTTAAGGATATAAAATTCAATGGTGACAAACCTTCACTAATATTACATGGCGTTTCCGGTAAACCTATCTTAGCTAAAACCGCAAATCAAAAAAAACTTCATAAGTCTATTCTAGTTAATGACTTAATATTTGCAATTGGTCCAGCAGGTACAGGAAAAACTTACACCGGTGTTGCAATGGCTGTAAAAGCTCTAAAAGAGAAAGAAATTAAAAAAATTATATTAACAAGACCTGCAGTTGAAGCTGGAGAAAATTTAGGTTATCTCCCAGGAGATTTAAAAGAAAAACTTGATCCGTATATGCAACCCCTTTATGATGCTCTTAGAGATATGATTCCAGTTAATAAGCTACAGAAATTTCTTGAAGATAGCACAATTGAGATTGCTCCTTTAGCATTTATGAGGGGAAGAACATTGGATAATGCTTTTGTAATTTTAGATGAAGCACAAAATACAACTAATGCTCAGATGAAAATGTTTTTAACTAGAATGGGTATGAATGCTAAATTTATGGTTACTGGAGATCCTGGTCAAATAGATCTTCCAAGAAAAGTAAGCTCTGGATTAAAAGATGCAATTAAGATACTTTCAAGAAAGAAGGGCATTGATATAATCTATCTTGATGATAAAGATGTAATTAGGCACCCCATAGTTAAAAAAGTTATAGATGCATATAATAAAATTGAAAAATAAATAGGTTTTGAATACAATTTTTAAAACAGATTTTAATCTTCCAGGTCAAATATCCAAATATGAAGGTAAAGTAAGAGATGTATACTCTTTAGAAGATGATATATTGGTTGTTATTGCATCTGATAGAATTTCTGCATTTGACATTGTCATGCCTAAACCAATTCCATTTAAAGGTCAAGTGTTAAATCAAATTTCAGTTGATATGCTTAAATCCACTGAAGATATAATTCAAAATTGGCTTATCTCATCTCCTGATCCAAATGTTTCAATTGGTCGAAAACTCAAACCTATAAAAGTAGAAATGGTTATTAGAGGCTACTTAAGTGGACATTCTGATAGATTGTACAGATCTGGTAAGAGAAGTATTTGTGGAGTTAATTTACCAAATGGATTAGCATCAAATCAAAAATTTGATAATCCTATAATTACTCCAAGTACAAAAGCTGATTTTGGTCATGATGAAGATATATCTAAATCTGATATAATTAAAAAAGGTATTTTAAGATTAGACCAATACGAAGAAATAGAAAATATAACTTATAAACTATTTAAGAGAGGTACAGAAATAGCAAAAAAAAGAGGATTAATTCTAGTTGATACAAAGTATGAATTTGGATATGATTCCAAAGATAATCTTTGCTTAATTGATGAGATTCACACTCCTGATTCATCTAGATATTTTTATGAAGACACATATGAGGATTATATGAATAGGAGAGAAACCCCTAAACAATTGTCTAAAGAATTTTTTCGTCAGTGGTTAATACAGAATGACTTTCAAGGGAAGGAAGGCCAGAAACTTCCTGAAATTTCTGATAATGTTGTAATGGATGTTTCCAAAAGATATATCGAACTTTTTGATAAAATAACTGGCAGCAGTTTTAAGCCAAGAAATTCTAATGATATAATTTCCGATCTGAAAGAAAATATAATTTCAGCTATACCCTAGTCAAACTTACTAGAAAGTATCCCAATAAATGTCTCAATACCTTTAATATAATTAGTAATCTTTATATTCTCATTTGGACTATGCTGATTATTGTCTTTATTAACGGTTGGTACTCCAACAGCAGGTATATTCAGTGTGTTTACAAATGGTGAAATAGGAACTGAACCTCCACTAGTTCTTTTTAAAACAGGCTCTTTGCCGAATGTTTTAACCATTACATCCTTTAGCCAAATTCCAAGATCACTATTTATATCAGTTCTAAATGCAGGGTATGAAACACGCGAATTAAACCTTACAATTTTATCATATTTTAATCTCATTTCTTTTGATGGCTCTTTATCGGTTACAATATACCCTAATGATTCAATATGTTTTTTTATTAAGTCATGTAGTTTATAACCATCAGTTTCAATTACTAATCTTACATCTATTTCAGCTATACACTCTGATGGAACAATAGTTCTAACTTCTGAACCTACCCAGCCAGATCTTATACCTCTAACATTTAATGAAGGGTATTGGATTGCTTCTTGATACGAATTTCCAACAGATTCAGGTGTTTTAAATTCCATTTTATCTTTCATTTCATCTTCATTATCAGGTACAGCATCTAAGTATTCTTTGACTTCATCAGTTATGTTAATTCCGTCATAATAGCCTTTAATTTTTACAATTCCGTTTTCGTCTTTCATACTGGATAATATATTTGACATTCTGAAGACAGGATTTGGTGCATAATTTCCAAAATGACCACTATGTTGAGGAACAATCGGTCCATAAGTTTTTAATGTGATTGAGGATATACCTCTATTTCCAAAATTTAACGTCGGTAATCCTGTTGCATGTTGTGGTCCATCGAATATTAGTAAAGCGTCACTTTCTAGCTTTTCTTTATGAACCTCTACTGCACTAGGTAAACTAGGAGATCCAATTTCTTCTTCAAAATCCATTATAAGCTTAATATTGAACTCTTGATCAATATTTTTTAACTTCATAAACTTTAAGGCTTGAATTAACATCATAACTGGACCTTTTGCATCTGAAGAGGATCGTGCGAATATTCTAATGTCTTTATCATCTAGTTCGCTATAATTATAGCTTGCAATTTTATTCCAATCATCTTCTATAAATATTCCGTTTTCATTTTTTTTAAATACGGGTTTAAATGCATCTTCTTGGTTCCACCTTGTAATATCAACTGGTTGACCATCTAGATGTAGATAAATTAAAATAGTCTTTAGATCATCATGAATTTTTTTTTCTGCTAATAAAAGTGGAATTGAAGAAGTTTCGAGCTCAGTCATTAAGAAATCTAAGGATTTAAACTTATTCTTAGTCCATTCAATTAAATTGTATATGTCTTCACTAAAGCTGGAGTCATTTGGATATGATAAAAATTCAACGAATTCATCCATATTATTCATTGCTAGATCAAAAACTTCATCTTTAATATTATTTTGTCCATAAACTGGAGCTATAAATAAAAAGAATATTGGTATAATTTTAAATATTTTCATAATTGATGTTTAATATATTTAATACATTGTTTATTTCACTATCAGCACTTATACGATGAGCATTTTGGTATTTTTTCAACCATGTTATTTGTCTTTTAGCATAATTTCTAGTGTTCTGCTTAATTTTATCAATTGCTTCTTCACGATTCATATTATCTTGAAAATAATCAAAAAACTCTTTGTATCCAACCGTATTTAATGTATTTAAGCCTTTGTGTTTAAATAGTTTACTCGCTTCTTTTTCTAAACCGCTTTCGATCATCAAGTCAACTCTTTTATTGATTTTATAATAGAGCTCATCTCTGGAAGATTCAAGGATTATAATCTCACTTCTAAATATTCTCTCTTTATTGATTCTTTTTCTTAGAGAAGAAAATTTATTGCCAGTGTATTTTATGATCTCTAAAGCTCTAATTATTCTACTCTGATTTCTTGTATCCACAGTTTCATAATACTCTCTATCTAACTTTTTTAATTCCTCTTGTAGGTAAGTGATACCTTTATCCTTATATTCCTTTATAATAGAATCTCTAATTTTGCTAGGGATCTCTGGAAACTCATCTATTCCATATATTACAGAGTCAGCATACAGTCCAGAGCCTCCAACTAATATTAAATATTCTTTATCTTCAAATAGCTTATTAATTTTATGTATTGCATCTTTTTCATATAATCCAACATTATATCTATCATGAATACTTTTGTTATGAATAAAATGATGTTTTACTTCTTTTAATTGACGCTCAGTAGGAGGGCACGTGCCTATCTCTAATTCTTTATAAAACTGTCTAGAGTCACAAGAAATAATTTCAGTTTTAAGCTTTTTTGCAAGTTCTATAGCTAACTCTGTTTTTCCAACGCCTGTTGGTCCAGCTATGTATATTAAATTTTTATTTGTCTTCATCAAGGTGAGAACCACATTGATGACAATAAATAGCGTTGTCTTTATGTTTATCATTTAAACATTCAGCACATACCCTAGTATTAACATCAACTTTTTTCCTTCTTTGAGCCATTTCTGCAGAAATTATTCCAGTTGGAACTGCAATAATTCCATAACCAAGTATCATCAGGATTGATGCAAGAAACTTACCTAAACCTGTTAATGGGACAATATCACCATAACCAACAGTTGATATAGTGCTTATACACCAATAAATACTCTCAGGAATATTATTAAAACCAGCCTCAGGACCTTCTATTAAATACATTAGGGTTCCAAATAAAATACACATGATTAAAACAAACAGTAAAAAGATTATAATCTTAGCTCTGCTAACTAATAAAGACCTAACAAGGAAGTTAGACTCACCAATATATCTGGATATGTGAAGAACACGGAAAATTCTTAGAATTCTAAGTGCTCTAATTGCCATCATTGTTTCTAGTTGAGCTCCAACTATAAATAATGATATATATTTAGGAATAGTAGCCAATAAATCTATAATACCATAAAAGCTGAAAATATACTTTCTTGGGTGGTGAATAGATATAACTCTTAATATATATTCAATAGTAAATAATATAGTAATTGTCCATTCAGCAATATTAAGTATTTCATAGTATTGCTGGTTTATCCAACCAACTGTTTCAAGAGCTACGAGTATAACACTGATTATGATTACTATAATTAATGATATATCAAACACTTTTCCAGCAGGAGTGTCTGCTTCATATATAATATCATGTATTTTCTGACGTGTTTTATTCAATGTCTGAAAATTTATAAATTTCTTTCAAATTTACTAGTTTTTTATATCTCTTCTCAGAAATTAGTCTATATACATAGTTTTTAACCCTTTTTGACTCATCCACTTTTACTAATCTAGAATTAATTTTTTTCTCAGAATTTATATTATTATAAAGCTCAAAATAGCCGAATCCTTCTATAACGCCACTTTTAAATAGAATAAAACTTTTGTCAGCCTCTTTCTTTCCATTAAATGTTATTACAAAGTCTGAAAGCTCATTAATTATTTTAGGTTTAGAAATTTTGGAGAAAATCTTGGGATCAACATTATTGTTAATCTTGGGTCTAAGAGAATTAATCTCTTGAAGAGTTTTCAAAATTGCAATGTGAACATTGCCTGTAGGATGTACCTTAATTGTTTTAAAATTATTCTGAACGTACTTTGGTATGAATTTTTTACTAGTAAATAACTTAATTAGTTTATTCTTAATATCCTTACTAAAATCAATATAAACTAATTCGTTGCTCTCATTATATATATAGAAGACTCCTGTGTTTTCCTTGAGATTATCTATAACGTCTTTAAAAATGTTATCCATTTTTTCCCCAGGGAATTCGACGATACTTTTTCTTATTATTTCTTGCTTAACATCTTTTTCTAAAAGAATTTTAAATAACTCAACAGTCGCAATTGCATCTCCACTTGCACGATGTCTATCCTTAATTGGAATTCCAAGACTTCTGGATAGTCTTCCAAGTTTATAAGATTGCTGGTCTGGAAGTAATTCTTGAGATAAAATAACTGTACAAATAGATTTCATTGAAAAATCAAATCCTAGCCTCTTAAATTCTAATTGTAAAATTCTATAATCAAACTGAGCATTATGAGCAACTAGAACAGAATCAGAGGTTATTTCAATGACTCTCTTAGCTATTTCATGAAATTTAGGAGCCGTCTTAAGCATCTTTGATGAAATTCCAGTAAGTTTTTCTACATAAGGATGTATCTCTTTTTCAGGGTTTACTAGGCTTATAAACTGATCAGTAATAGAGACACCATCAAATTTGTAGATGGCAATCTCAATTATCGATTCCTCATTAAATTTTCCACCTGTAGCTTCAAGGTCAACTATTGTATACATCAATAACTTCTTTTTCCGAAAATTTTACTACCAACCCTTATCATATTTGATCCCTTCTCAATTGCTAACCTATAGTCATCGCTCATACCAATTGATAAAATTTTTAATTTAGAATTCTTCAAACTCATTCTATCATATAATTCCTTAATTTGAGAAAATTCATCACTTATTTTTTGTTGATCTTCAGTAAAACTTGCCATACCCATTAACCCAACAATATTAATATTCTCATATTTTTGAATATCTGAATAAAAATCCTCTAGAAGGCTTGTCTCTAGCCCAAATTTCGTCTCTTCTGAAGAAATTTTAAGTTGTATTAGGCAATCAATTTTTCTATTAGATTTTTTAGCACATTTATCTATTTCTATTGCTAATGAAATTCTGTCTAGCGAATGTATCAATGAGATAAAATTTGATATATACTTCACCTTATTTTTTTGAAGATGTCCGATCATGTGCCACTCGATATCATCTGGCAATAGTTGCTGTTTTTCAACAATTTCTTGAACTCTGTTTTCTCCAAAGATCTTTTGATTAGAGTTATATGCTTCTTTTATTTCATCTATTGATCTAGTCTTGGAGACTGCGACTAATTTGACTTGATCGCTTATTTCCTCTTTTATATTTAAGATATTATCTTTTATACTCATAGTTGACTCATTATCTCTTCAGCTACTTCTAGAGCTAAAAGGCCATCTCTAAGTGGAACTTTTGATTCAGAATTGTTATGAATAGACTCAAAGAAATCAATTAACTCTGATTCAATTGAATTAATTTCAACTAGTTCAGGTGTTTCAAAAAATATTACTTTTTCTTCACCAACATTATTTTTGATGATAATTGAACTATCTGAATCATTAGGTTCCTTTCCTCTTATTCTAACTACTTGATAATCTTTCTCCAAGAAGTTAATAGAAATGTATGCATCCTCTTGGAAAATTCTAGTTTTTCTCATTTTTTTGAGAGAAATTCTACTTGATGTTAGATTTGCAATACACCCATTTTCAAACTCAATTCTTGCATTTGCTATATCAGGAGTAGTACTGATTATAGATACTCCAGAAGCATTAATTTTTTTAACTTTTGAGTTTACAACTTTTAAAACAATATCTATATCGTGGATCATTAGATCCATTATTACAGATACATCAGTCCCTCTTGGATTAAAATCTGAAAGTCTATGGGACTCAATAAATTTTGGATTTTTTATAAATCTGTTACAAGAGATGAATGCCTGGTTATATCTCTCTACAAATCCAACTTGACCAACTATTTTATTCTTTGATGCTAAATCATTAATAATTTGGGCCTCATTGGAGTTTGATGTTAATGGTTTTTCAACAAATATATGTTTCCCAGCTTCAATACATTTTTTAGCAATTTCAAAATGAGTAGTTGTCGGGGATACTATAATTGCAGCGTCAATATCTTTAAGCAATAGGTCTAAATCATTATAGTATTTATAACCATATTCTGATGAAAGCTTTTTTGAATTAGTTTCATCAGTATCATAAAATCCTATTAAATTTTGATTTGATGAATTAATAATTTTTAGATGAATCTTACCTAGATGTCCAGCTCCAATTACACCAACTTTTATCATTTGCTAAAAATACAATCTTCTTTTGGAATAATCGAGTATTAATTTAATATTAGCATAATTGGAAGATAATTTTAAACATAAAGGAAGACGAAGAATTCTAGCATCAGAATTAAGAGAAAAAGGCATTAAAGATCAGAGAATTCTCAGTGCTATTGAAAACATACCTAGACATTTATTTATTGATCCTGGGCTTTCAGAACAAGCATATATTGACAAGGCGCTTCCAATAGAAAATGATCAAACTATATCACAGCCATATACTGTAGCCTTCCAGACACAACTTCTTAACCCATCAGCTAGTGAAAAAATTTTAGAAATTGGTACAGGCTCTGGTTATCAAACTGCAGTTCTAGATTATTTAAATCTAGATATATATACAATCGAGAGAGACCATGCCTTATATAGATCTACATCTAATCTATTTGATAAGATGAAAATTAAACCTAAAAAATTTATTTATGGAGATGGCTTTAATGGAATGCAAGATCATTCACCTTTTGATGGTATAATAGTAACAGCAGGTTCACCAGTAATCCCAAAGAAACTTGTAATGCAGTTAAAAATAGGAGGTAGGTTAATAATTCCTGTTGGAAAAGATGTACAAGTCATGACAAAAATTATTAGGATTTCAGAAAATGAATTAAAAAAAGAAACCTTTGGAAATTTCCGATTTGTTCCTATGCTAAAAAATAAAAACTAATTATTGAAGTTCTTTTTAATTCTTTTTAGACTTATCTTATTTTCTCTGTCTTTAATCACATTTCTTTTATCAAACTCTCTTTTACCTTTTGCAACAGATATGTTAAGCTTTGCTATTCCTTTTTTACTAATAAAAAGAGAAGTTGCAACGACGGTAATTCCAATATCACGAACGTCTTTTTCAATTTTTTTTAACTCTTGTCTATTAAGAAGTAGTTTTCTCTTTCTTTTTGGATCATAATTTTGCTCACTTGAGTTCTCATATTGATCAATATGAAGATTGATCACGAATAGTTCACCGTCAGTATATTCACAATATGAATTATTAAGCGATGCTTTAGAATTTCTTATTGATTTTATCTCATTTCCAGTCAATACAATCCCACAAGTATAACTATCTAGTAACGAGTAATCATACTTAGCTTTTTTATTTTTTATATTAACTGAACTATTCATGATGTAAAATTACAAATTTGAAATCGAATAATTTATATTTATAATATGGTCGAAATAAGGACTGCTCATATAGAAGACTTTAAATTTTTGAGTAAAATATTTTCTTTAAATGTTCCAAAATACTTTGATGATAAAGAATTAGATGATTTTAAAAAATATTTTATTAAAAAATGTTAAGACTTACTCTATTATTAAACTTAACAATAAAATTATCGGAGGAGCTGGCTATGTTATGGAGAACGAATCAACAGGAAGAATAACGTGGTCATTTATTCATCCTAATTTTCATAGACAAGGATTTGGAAAAAAAATCGTAGTTCATTGCATGAATAGCCTCAAGGATTTCAAAAGTTTAGAGAAAATAGAGGTTAATACATCTAACCTTGGATTTAAATTTTACAGAGCTTTAGGATTTGAATCAGAGTATGTAAAAAAAGATTATTGGTCTCAAGGTATAGACCTTTATTTTATGAGCCTAAAAATTTCAAAGAGATCTTAAAATAAGAAATGTTTATAACTAGTTGATTTATATAATGAGAAACAAACAAAGTAGAGTTGCTATTTTATTAATTTAGCACTTTAATTCTCTGAAATGAATAGTCAAGAAAAAATATTTAGTTTAATTGAAAAAGAAAAAACTAGACAACTTGGTGGACTTGAATTAATTGCATCTGAAAACTTTACTAGTGACGATGTTATGAAGGCAACTGGATCTATTCTAACAAATAAGTATGCTGAAGGTTATCCGGGTAAAAGATATTATGGAGGTTGTGAAGTAGTAGATCAAATAGAGCTAATTGCAATTGATAGATTAAAAGAGTTATTTAAAGTTGAATATGCAAATGTGCAACCTCACTCAGGTTCTCAAGCTAACACGGCTGTATTTGATGCTTTTCTCAAGCCAGGGGATAAGATATTAGGTCTTGATCTTTCTCATGGTGGGCATTTAACTCATGGTTCTAATGTTAATTTTTCAGGTAAAATATATACATCTAGTTTTTATGGTGTAACTAAAGAAGGAACTTTTGATTACAGTGAAATTCTAACAAAAGCTAAGGAGGTTATGCCTAATTTAATAATTGTTGGAGCTTCAGCATATTCAAGAGATATTGATTTTTCAAAATTTAGAGAAATTGCTGATGAAGTTGGAGCTTTTCTTCATGCAGATATTGCTCACCCATCAGGTTTGATTGCAAAAGGCTTTTTAAGTGATCCAGTTCCTTATTGTCATGTTATTACCTCAACTACCCACAAAACTCTTAGAGGCCCAAGAGGCGGTATAATAATGATGGGTAAAGATTTTGATAATCCCTTTGGTTTAAAACTTAAAAATGGAAATTTAAAAAAAATGTCATCTGTTCTTGACTCTGCTATTTTCCCTGGAAATCAAGGTGGTCCATTAGAACATGTAATTGCTGCAAAAGGAATTGCTTTTGGTGAAGCCTTAGAAACAAACTTTAAAAAATACATTGGTCAAGTAATAATTAATGCTAAAAGGTTATCAGAAAATCTTACCAATATGGGGTATAACATTGTCTCAGGTGGAACAGATAACCACTTAATGCTTATTGACTTAAGAAATAAAAATATTACTGGAAAGGAAGCCGAAAGAGTGCTTGGTATTTCAAATATTACTGTAAATAAGAATATGGTGCCTTTTGATGATCAATCACCCTTTGTTACTAGTGGCATTAGAATTGGTACTCCTGCTATTACTACAAGAGGACTTAAGGAGCAGGATATGGATTTTGTTGCAGAAACTATTAACTCGTCAATAGAAAATTCTAAGAAAGAAAATCTCTTAATTGATATTGGCAAGAAAGTAGAATCTTATATGATAGACAGGCCTTTATTTAATAGCTAGAGATTATTTTTTACTATAAATTTTTACTTCAAATAACTTATTCCAGTTTTTTCCAGTAACAAATAATCTTCCGTTAAGCTCTGCTATACCATTCATTACATCTGTTTCAGGGGTGTTTAAAACTCTATTTCTAATACCAGTAAAATCTATTACACTTTCAACGGCCCCATTCTTAGGATTAATAATAATAATAACATCTCTGTTTTGCTGATAAGTGTTTGCATAAATTTTTCCATCAATATATTCTAACTCATTAATATTTTTAATCCTTGATTTATCTGTCATAACATCAATAAAATCAATTTCTTCAAGTGTATCAGGGTTTAATCTCCATATCTTGCTTGTTCCGTCAGATTTATATATATATTCACCATCGTTAGTTAATCCCCATCCCTCAATACTCTTATTATAATCAAAACTTCCTATTTTATTAAAATCAAGATCATATATAAAGCCAATTTTATTTCTCCATGTTAATTGAAATATTTTATCATTTAAAATTGTCAAACCTTCAGCAAAATACTCATAGTTAAGATTTAGAACTTTTAGTATTTCTCCATTATTTAAATTAACTTTTCTTAATGAGGACTTGCCATTTAGTCCTGTACTTTCATATAAGTTATTCCCGTAAAATTCTAGTCCTTGAGTATAAGCATTTTGATCATGGTTATACTCCTTAATAATTTCATAAGTCATTATCTCAGGTTCCTTATTTGAGTAAACATCAAAACTTCTATTTATTGAATGCTCTGTTCCGTTAGAGTATATCTTAACTTTTGCTAAGTTCTCACCTAATTTTATGTCTTTTAGAGTAGTCTCACTATCTACTTCTTTTTCATTTAAGTAATATGCTACTGAGTCAATAACTTGTCCTGATTTTGATTCTATAACAATTTTGATATTGTCTCCATTGGAGATTGTTTTGTCGGATGAGCTAATATTTATTTTAAAATCTTTATCACCAGAGCTTTGACAGTTAAATATTAATAATGGAAATAAAAAAACAACTGTATATTTCATGTATTAAATTTATAACTAATATATTTAATAAATAATGAGCAAGGTCATTTTAATCACTGGAACTTCTTCTGGATTTGGAAGAACAATAGCTGAAAAACTTCACTCTGAAGGATACACTGTAATTGGGACATCTAGAAATGCTGAAAAAATTAACTCTGACTATTTAACCATTAAACTTGATATAAATAATTATGATGCATCAAAGTCTGAAGTTGACAAGATTATAAAAAAACATGGTAAAATTGATATTCTAGTTAACAATGCAGGAATTAATATAACTGGACCAACTGAAACAATGAAAATGGATGATGTTAAAAGAGTATTTGACACAAATTTTTTTAGTCAACTTAATCTAATCCAAACAGTCTTACCTCACATGAGATCAAAAAAAATGGGTTTAATAATTAATATTACTTCAATTGCAGGATATCTTGGTCTTCCATTTTGGAGTGCTTATTGTGCATCAAAAGCTTCTTTTAGAATTATAGCTGAAAGTTTAAACATTGAGCTAAAAAAGTATAATGTTAATGTTGTAAATATTGCGCCAGGTGACTATAAAACTGAAATTTTGAATAATAGGAGGGATTCAGATAATCCCAGTTCTTCACCTTATTTTCAGGAATATAAAAAAATTATTAAAAGTGTTAATGGAAAAATGAATCATGGAAGAGACCCGATTGAAGTTGCCAACTTAGTGTTGAAAATTATTAAAGAAAAGAAACCAAAAATTAACTACCTTGTCGGCGGTTTTCTTGAAAAGAAAATTACACTGAAAAGTCTATTACCAGATAAGCTTTTTCAAAAAATAATAATGAAACTATATAGCTAAGAATTATGAAATTTTTTATAGATACAGCAAACCTAGACCAAATAAAAGAAGCTCAGTCTCTTGGAATACTTGATGGAGTAACAACGAACCCTTCATTAATGGCAAAAGAAGGTATTACTGGTCAAAAAAAACATTATTGATCATTACCTAAAAATTTGTGATATAGTAGATGGAGATGTGTCTGCTGAAGTAATATCTGTTGATTATAATGGAATTGTAAAAGAAGGTGAAGAGCTTGCGTCACTTCATAATCAAATAGTTATTAAGGTCCCTATGATTGAAGAAGGAGTAAAAGCTATTAGATACTTTACTGATAAAGGACTTAAAACAAATTGTACTCTTGTTTTTTCATCAGGACAAGCTTTATTAGCTGCAAAAGCTGGAGCCACATATGTGTCTCCCTTCATAGGAAGGCTTGATGATATTTCTACTGATGGCTTAGACTTAATTAGTGATATTAGAGATATCTATGATAACTACGCTTATGAAACAGAGATTCTTGCAGCTTCAATAAGACATACAATGCATATAATTGATTGTGCTAAAATTGGTGCTGATGTAATAACTAGTCCTCTATCTGCTATCAAGGGACTTTTAAAACACCCTCTAACTGATATAGGTTTAGAGAAGTTTCTTAATGATCATAAGAAAGGAAACTAATTTAAATCTAAAGTTTTTTCAATATCATTAGTAAAAAGATTGCTAAAGCCATCAATAATATTTGATTTTTCATCAATAATTATTGTCTTATTTAAAAAAGTCAAAACCCAGCTTTTACTTGACTTCTCAAAATTTTGAAACGAATATTGGTTTGTTAAGTCCAGATTTAGAATGTTCTGTGCTTGACTAACCATATCTGTATATGGCTGAATACATATTCCAACGAATCTGTAATCTGGATATAGTGTTTTAAGTTCCTCAACTCTTCGAATAGTTCTCCTGTAGTGATTCATTTGCGTTTGAGACCAGAAGTAAATAAATGTTTTCTGACCTTTAAATTCTATGTTACTTGAGGTTGTGGTTCCTTCAAAATTAATTATTTCAACATCTGGTAAGAGATTACCTTTTTGCATTTTATTTATATCAACATATAACTTTGTTATTTCATCTAGATATTTCTCAGATGTATTTACATATTTGTAATAGTCAATAAACTCATCATGAAATTCATTGTTTCTGTAATTTAAAATTTCTTCTATAGCAGTTGCTCTTGCTAAATTGTTCTTTAGATATGGGTCACTTATTTGAGAGTCTATAATCAGTAGTTTTTTAACATTAAAATCTGTATAATTTTTTTCATAAAAATATATCTTACCACTATCCAATGTCTTTTCATTAAAATAATTCATTAAATAAGTTACATAAGGTTCAAAAAGAGAAAGATCAGAATCATTTAAGTCAATTTCATCTCTGTATTTGTAATATGATTCTCTTTTATTTTTTGTCCAATTTGTGCCTCTAAGAAGCGCATACCTTTCTAGCTTATTAAAGTAATTATACTTTATGCTAGATTTAGTGATACTGTTAGATAATTTTTTTTGATCAACAGCTTTGTCAAATAAATTCCAAATTCTAAGTTTCTCATTCATTAAGGAGTCTATTTTACTTTTAAAAATATCACTCTCTTCAACATAATATCTTGATAGATATTCATTTTCATAATCATCCATATTAGATATGTCAACTAAAAAGTTGTTCTTTGAAGAACCTTTTCCACTAAATGTTAACGATTCTTTAAAATCTTCAACATTAACTCTGATCCATAAACTGTCTCCATTCTCTATTATTATATATTGATTTTCAGGTAAGTGTTCAATTCTATAAATACCAGGTTTAATATTTTCAATTTTTTTAAAAAATTTATTTTCTGAATCAAGTTCTAATGAATCTATTTTGATGTTGTTGTAATAAAAATTAACATAATTAGATGAGGGATTTATTATTTCTCCTCCTAGAAAAAAATCATCACTTGAGTTTTTATTATTACATGAAGAAAAGATAAAAATTATACTAACTAATATTAGTTTAAAAATTCTCAACTTACTATTTTTGCGCATATTTATGTTATCAGTTTCTAACTTATCGTTGCAATTCGGAAAAAGAATCCTTTTTGATGAAGTAAATATAACTTTTTCTCCTGGAAATTGTTATGGTATTATTGGCGCTAATGGTGCTGGAAAATCTACTTTTTTAAAAATTTTATCAAAAGATCTTGAACCTAATACAGGATCTGTTTTTCTAGAACCTGGTAAAAGATTATCTGTATTAGAACAAAATCATAATAGGTATGATGATAAAACAGTTATTGAAACTGTAATCCTTGGTAATCAAAAACTATTTGATTTAAAAAGTGAAATTGATTCAATTTATGCAAAAGAAGATTTTTCTGATAAAGATGCTGACAGAGTAGGTGAACTTCAAGCCTCCTTTGAGGAAATGAATGGATGGAATGCAGATGCTGATGCCGCTTTTCTTCTTTCAAGTCTTGGAATCTCTGAGGAAATACATAATATATCTATGAACGATATTGATCAGAAAGTGAAAGTAAAAGTTCTTCTAGCTCAGTGTCTTTTTGGTAATCCTGATGTATTGATTATGGATGAGCCAACAAATGACCTAGACTACACAACTGTAGAGTGGTTAGTAAATTTTATTAATGAATTTGAGAATACAGTTATTGTAGTGTCTCATGATAGATTTTTTCTAGATACAGTATGTACACATACATCAGATATAGACTTTAGCAAGATTAATCACTACTCTGGAAATTATACTTTTTGGCAACAGTCAAGTGAGTTAGCGGCTAGGCAAAAGCAGCAGCAAAATAAAAAAGCAGAAGAAAAGAAAAAAGAACTTCAAGAGTTTATTTCTAGGTTTTCTGCCAATGTTGCAAAGTCTAAACAAGCCACTGCAAGAAAAAAAATGATTGAAAAATTAAATATTGAGGAGATAAGACCCTCTTCAAGAAGATATCCTGCAATTATTTTTGAGCAAGAAAGAGATGCTGGTGATCAAATTCTTGAACTAAAATCATTATCATATGAAAATGATGGTGAGACATATTTCAAAGACATAAGCTTTAATCTTAATAAAGGTGAAAAGGTTTTGATTCTTTCAAAAAATTCAAGATCTGTTAATTTATTCTATGATTGTATTTCAGGATCTCTTAATCCTACAGAAGGTTCTTTCAATTGGGGTGTAACAACTTCTTTTGGTTATCTTCCAATGGATAATCATTCTTTTTTTGATAAAAACATTTCTTTAGTTGACTGGTTAAGACAATGGGCTAATAATGATGAAGAAAGGGAAGAATTATTTATTAGGAGTTTTCTTGGAAGGATGCTATTTGGTGGAGACGAAGCTTTAAAGTCTTGTAATGTTTTATCTGGAGGTGAAAAAGTTAGATGTATGTTATCAAAAATAATGATGGGTAAGCCAAATGTGTTACTTATTGATGAGCCAACAAACCACCTTGATCTTGAGTCAATAACTGCATTTAATAATTCTCTTATTAATTTTAAAGGCACAGTTCTCCTTAGCTCGAATGATAGAGCATTTGCTGAATCAGTTTCAAATAGAATAATTGAAATCACTCCTAATGGGGTAATTGATAGCTACTTGCCGTTTAGTGAATATATTAATGATGATAAGGTGCTAGCTGCAAGAGAGAAGCTTTATAATTAGTTACTTATCTCTAATTACAGCTCCAAAATCTAATTTTATTTTTTCTGATAATCTTGTCATTATTTTGTCAATAACATTGTCTGTAAGTGTTTTTTTAGAGTCATTGAAAGTAAAACTTATGGCAAACGATTTTTTATCTTTTCCGATTTTCTTATCCTTATACTCATCAAATAAATTGATTTCTTTTAAGATTTTATTCTCTTCTTTATAGGCTAAATTCTTAATATCATCGAAGGAAACATTCTCATCAAGTATCATTGAAAGATCTCTTCTTGAAGATGGAAATTTTGATATTGCCTGATATTTAACTTTTTGTGAGGAAGGTCTTAATAGGTCTAAATTTAGAGTACAGATATTAATCTTTTGATCTAAAGAGAAGTCATTAGCGTAATTTGAGTTAATCTCACCAATGGATCCAATTTTTAGCTTTCCTTTTAAAATATTTAATTTATAATCGTATAATTCATCTTCACTAACTTCATATTTAATATTCTCTATGTTTAGAATGGTAAATATTTTTTCGACGACTCCTTTCAAATAAAAGAAGTTATTTTCTTGATATTTTGTCATCCAATTTTCATCAAATACACTCCCAGCTATTGATATTAACATTTTTCTTGTTTCATGAAATTCATTATCAATAGATGAGTATACATTACCAATTTCAAATAATTTCAAATCTTTATTTTGTCTATTTATATTATGATTGATAGTTTCTAATGTATTTGGAATTAAAGATTGACGCAAGTTTGAAAGCTCAATCCCTTGTGGATTCAATAATTCTACTGAATTCTCATTAAATTTTTTATTAGTTGTTGGTGAGCAAATCGAATTATTAATTATTTCATTAAATCCAATACCAACTAATTGATTACTAATAATCGATTCAATTTTAAAATTTTTACTATCAGAATTATTCGGAATACTCATTGATATTTTATCATCTATATCAATATTGTCAAACCCAAAAACTCTAAGTATTTCTTCTATCACATCAATTTCTCTAAAGACATCATGTCTGTAGTCAGGTGCAATCAAATTAATTCCATCATTACTATGTCCTTTTATCTCAAAATCAAGAGAATTCAGTATTTGTGTAACTATTTCTTTATCAATAAGTTGTCCTGAAATCTTTTCAATTCTATCATATCTTAAATAAATATCTTTGATTTCTTGTTTTAAATTATCTTCAATAATTATTTCTGAAATATGACATTCTGGATTAATTTCTTTTATTAATAACGCAGCTCTTTTTAAAGCATAAATAACTTTATCTGGATCAACACCTCTTTCATATCTGTATGAAGCATCTGTAAAAAGTTGATGTCTTTTAGATGATTTTCTTATTGTAACAGAGTTAAATATTGCTGATTCAAGAAATAAGCTATTTGTAGACTCACTAACACCAGAATCAATTCCACCATAAATTCCTGCAAGACAAAGAGGTTCGCTATTAGAGCATATCATTAGGTCCTCATTATTAAGTTTTATTTCGCTTTCATCTAGAGTTTTAAACTTTGTTCCTGATTTTAGTGATTTAACTGTTATATTTTCAATTTTATCGAGATCAAAAGCATGAAGAGGTTGACCAATTTCATGCATTACATAATTTGTAATATCAACAATGCTATTAATTGGTTTAAGACCTATTGACTTAAGTTTATTTTGAATTTCTTGAGGAGAAGATTCAACATTTATATTCTTTATTACCAAACCGGAATAAAACGGGCATTTTTCTGAATCTTCAACATTTACATTGATCTCCTTATCAATATTAACTGAACTAAATGAGTTAATTGATGGTAAACTTAAATTAGATTTAATTTTTTTATAATCAAGAAATGCTTTAAGATCTCTTGCCACACCATAATGAGACATTGCATCACATCTGTTTGGAGTAAGTCCAATTTCTAGAATTTTATCTGATTGTATATTAAACAAGTCACTGATTGGTGTGCCGGGTTTAACATTTTTTTCTAAAACCATTATGCCTTCATGTGAGTCACCCAATCCAATCTCATCTTCAGCACACACCATTCCATTGCTTACAACGCCTCTAATTTTCGATTTTTTTATTTTTATTTCTATACCTTCATTAGTATATATTTTGGAGCCAACTGTAGCAACAGGAACAATTTGTCCTTTTTCTATATTTGGAGCTCCACAAACAATTTCAAAGACTTCATTACTACCAATATCTATTGAAGTAACTTTTAACCTGTCAGCATTAGGATGTTGACCACATTCTAACACTTTACCTGCCACAACTCCTTTTAATCCACCTTTTATAGATTCGAAATCAGATATTTTTTCAACTTCTAATCCTAAATTAGTAAGTATCTCAGATATCTCCTCTGGAGTGTGATTAGTTTCAAGATAGTCTTTAAGCCAATTAATTGATATTTTCACAAGGTTAATTTGATAAACAAATATACTTAATCAGCTTATATATCTCCACAAATTTTTTGAATTTGAAGATGTAGAAATTTCATATCTAATGGGTAAATTTTCCTTGTCAATCAATTTGGGATCCTTACTAAGTATTTGTTCAGCACAATTTTTGGCCTCATTTAAAATATCAAAATCATAAATTATATCTGCTAGTTTAAATTTTAAAACTCCACTTTGTTTAGTCCCCAGCAAATCTCCTGGACCTCTAAGTTTAAGATCAACTTCTGCGAGTTTAAATCCATCACTTACTTTAACCATTGTATCAATTCTAATTTTTGAGTCTTCAGACAGCTTGTCTTTTGTCATTAAAATACAATAACTCTCATCATTTCCTCTTCCAACCCTTCCTCTTAACTGGTGAAGCTGAGATAATCCGAATCTTTCTGCGCTCTCAATAACCATAACTGATGCATTTGGTACATTAACACCAACTTCAATTACAGTGGTTGAAACTAAAATTTGAGTTTCCTTTTTTATAAATCTATTCATTTCGTATTCTTTGTCTTTTGAATTCATTTTACCATGAACAATACTAACCTGGTAATCAGGTATAGGAAACTCCCTAACAATACTATTATATCCATCCATAAGATCTTTATAATCTAATTTCTCAGATTCATTAATCAAAGGATATACAAGATATACTTGTCTTCCTTTTTTTATTTCTTTTTTCAGAAAACTAAAAACACTGAGCCTGTTCTTATCATATTTATGAACAGTTTTAGTTTCTATTCTTCCAGGAGGTAGCTCTTTGATTGTTGAAACATCAAGATCTCCATAAATGCTCATTGCTAGAGTTCTTGGGATTGGAGTAGCAGTCATAACTAGAATATGTGGAGCAGGATTATTTTTTCTCCAAAGTTTTGCTCTTTGAGCAACCCCAAATCTGTGCTGTTCATCAATAACACTGAGTCCAAGATTATTAAATTGAACAATATCTTCCAATATTGCATGAGTACCTATTAGAATATTAATTTTTCCTGATTTTAAATTTCTATGTATTCTCGTCCTGTCTCTTGATTTTGTTGAACCAGTTAACAGCTCAATTTCCACATCTAGATCCTTTGTCAGTTCTCTAATTGAATTATAATGTTGGTTAGCAAGAATTTCAGTTGGTGCAAGAATGCAGGACTGATAACCATTGTCAATAGCTATTAACATGACCATTAAAGAGACAATTGTTTTACCAGACCCAACATCACCTTGGAGTAATCTATTCATCTGTTTTCCATCTCTAAAATCATTTCTAATTTCTTTTATAACTTTTTTTTGATCTTTAGTTAATTCAAAAGGCAATGATTTATTGTAAAAGTCATTTAAATTATTACCAACCTTTTCAAATTTAAATCCGTTAAGCTTTATTATTCTATCGTTTTTAGTTAACTGAAAACCTATTTGATTAAAAAAGAGCTCTTCGAATTTTAGTCTTCTGATGGACTGTGATAATAATTCCTGTGATTCAGGTAAGTGAATATTTATTAGTGCTTGATATCGGTCAATAAGACTAAATTCTTTTAATATGGAAGC
>CACEKL010000012.1 GCA_902560025.1 uncultured Bacteroidota bacterium
AATTGATGGAACTACACAAATACCTCAAAGCTTTAAAGATAGTGATGAGGAGTTACCTAGTTTTGGATATAAGACAATAGGTATAGCTGGTGTTGTTGCAGGTCTAATTAAACTTCATGAAGAAAATGGGAACCTTGATTTAAAAACAATAATGCAGCCTGCAATTAAAATTGCAGAAGAAGGCTTTCTTGTTCTTCCTGGGGGAATTAAAAGATTTCAAAGCGAAAAAGAAAAATTAAAGTTATTTGAAGGATCGAAATTCTATTTCTTGGATTCAGAGGGAGAATCATATAGAAATGGTCATGTTCTAGTCCAAAAAGATCTTGCCAATACTCTTAGAATTATTTCAGAAAAAGGAAAAAAAGGATTCTATGAGGGAGAAGTTGCACAAAAGATGGTTGATGATATTCAATCAAATGGAGGATTTATAACTCTTGATGATTTAAAAAATTATTCAGCTATGGAGTCTGAAGTTTTAAGTGGTGAATTTAATGACTATCAAATTCATACTCTAAACCTTCCATCATATGGGTCAATAACTATAAACATGATTCAAACATTTGATAACCTTAGCATTAATGATGAAAAAGATTGGACTATAAAGGTTTCTTCTGCTGTTGAAGAATCATACAGATATAGACCATATCAGAATAATATTGATTCTGTTAGAAGTATTTTATCTAAACAAACAGCTAAAAGAATTGCAGATAAGATTGAGTCAACAAATATGGTTATAACTTATAATAATGAAGTTAAAAAATATGATTACCAGGACATTGCACTTGAACATACTGCACATTTAACTACTTCTGACAAGTATGGGAATGTAGTATCTCTTACTCAAACTTTGGGACCAAATATGGGATCAAAAGTTGCTACAAAAGGCCTTGGATTTCTTTACAATGTTACTATGGGTCCTTATTTAGGAGGATATTTAGGGCAAGATAAACCAGGAGATAGATCTTCATCTCATATTTCACCTACTTTATTTACAAGTGATGATCAAGTGGTACTTGCACTTGGTGCAGCTGGAGGAAATAAAATTCCAATAGCAATTAACCAGGTTGCTTATAGATATTTAAAGCAAAAATTTAGATTATATGATGCTTTAGTAATGCCTAGAACGTATATGTATGATAGTCCAAGATATGTCGAAGGTCATTTAGGAATAGATAGATTTAATGATGATGTATATTATCCTGAATTCTATAATGTAGAAAAAATTAGGCAAGAAGGGTATTTTGGAAGAGTTCATGCTGTTGCTCTTGACACAATAAATAATAAATGGATTGGTGCTGCAGATCCAGACTGGGAAGGAACAGTTTCAGAATTTGAATAAAATGAGATTTATTAAGTTACTTATATTTCTAGTTTTTGTCTCTTGTTCTTCAAGTGCTTCGGAAACATATGTTGAGTCAGAAACTCTCCCTTTTTCAATTATCAATGAAAAAATTCTATTTATAGGTAATAGTTTTACATTTTATTGGAATCTTCCATCTCAGGTAGAAAAAATGTCAATTGAAAGAGGTCTAAATTGGGATGTTAGACATTTTACAGTTCCTTCTGCTACTCTAAAAATACATTGGAACAATCCTGATTTAAAATCATTACTAGAAAGTGAGACTTTTGACCATATAATCATTCAAGAGCATAGCACAAACATATTAACTAATGCGAATGGTAATTCAAAATTTTATTTCGATCAGATAAGATCAATTATACCAGCTTCTACTCAAATTCATTTCTTTTCTACATGGATGTATCCATCTATGGAGCAGTTTAATATAGATAATGATGAATATCCTATAGAAGAGAGTATTAAACAGATAATTGAAGGGACAACTACAAAGTTAATACCTGTTGGAAGAGCATTTAAGTTATTTCAAGAAAAATACCCACAGTTTAGTTTATTAATGGAAGATGAAAAACATCCCAATTCTAATGGATCTTATCTAGCAAGCTGTATTATCTTCTCTCATTTAAGTGCTGAGTCTTCTTTGAATTTATCTAAAAGGTATAAAGGTATTGATAATAAGGGAGTAGATATTTATTATAGTATTGTTGAGGATGAAGTCCTACCATTTCTTCAGCAAATATCTGATGAAGTAATATTTTAAAAAAAAGGTTACACTTTATAAAGTATAACCGTTTTAATGTTTTAGTAGCGAGGGCAGGACTCGAACCTGCGACCTTTGGGTTATGAGCCCAACGAGCTACCTACTGCTCTACCTCGCGATATAGAGTGCAAATATAGTAAACTTTCATTACTTAGTTTTAAGGCATTGAATTTAAGTAGTTATCTTTGCCGAAATGACTAATAATAAACATAGATCTGGATTTGTATCAATAATTGGGAGACCAAATGTTGGTAAATCAACTTTGATTAACTCTCTAATGAAAGAGAAGCTATCTATTATTACATCTAAGGCTCAAACTACAAGACATAGAATTAGGGGAATAATAAATGGTGATAATTATCAAATTGTTTTATCAGATACACCAGGAATTCTAGATCCAAGCTATAAATTACAAGAGGCAATGATGAAGTTTATTAAAGAAACTTTAATAGACTCTGATTTCCTAGTAATAGTTGAAGAGGTTGGAAATAAAGAGTCATTTGATGAATCATTAGTTAAGAAGCTAAATTCTTTTAAAATTCCAATAATTCTATTGATTAACAAGATTGATCTTTCTTCTCAACAAGAATTAGAAGAATCAATATCGCATTGGAAATCAATATTTCCAAATGTTGATATTTACCCAGTCTCTGCAATTGAAGGATTCTTTATTGATGAGTTAATTGAAATTTTTAAAAATAAGCTTCCTTTATCGCCTCCATTTTTTCCAAAAGATCAATTTACTGATAGACCTGAAAGATTTTTTGTAAATGAATCCATAAGAGAGCAGATTTTAATTCATTATGACAAAGAAGTTCCATACTCTGTTGAGGTAATAACTGAAGATTTTAAGGACTCACCAAAAATTATTAAAATTAGATCTTTAATTCTAGTTGAAAGAGATTCACAAAAAGGTATTCTGATTGGTCATAAGGGATCTGCATTGAAAAGAGTTGCTTCTGAAGCTAGAAGTAATCTGGAGAAATTTTTTGGAAAGAAAATATTCTTAGAAGTATTTGTTAAAGTGAGAAAGAATTGGAGAAATGATCCATCTTCTTTAAAAAAATTTGGATATAATCTATAATTAAATGAGTGGAATTGTAGCAATAGTTGGAAGACCTAATGTTGGTAAATCTACACTTTTCAATAGATTAATTGAGAGGAAAGAGGCTATTGTTGATGAGGTAAGTGGAGTAACTAGAGATAGACATTATGGAAAATCTGACTGGAATGGAGTTGAGTTTAGTGTTATAGATACTGGAGGATATCTTCCCTCAAGTGATGATGTTTTTCAAAAAGAGATTGATAAGCAAGTAATATTAGCTATTGAGGAAGCTGATGTAATTTTATTCTTGGTTGATGTTAAAGATGGTCTAACTGGAGTTGATCAATCTATTGCAGATATGCTACATAAATCCTCTAAAGAAACTCTACTCCTGGTAAATAAAGTTGATAATTCTAAACTTATAGAAGACTCTAACGAATTTTATTCTTTGGGTTTTGAAAATCTATTCTGTTTATCATCGATTAATGGATCTGGAACAGGTGAATTTTTGGACTTATTATCTGACAAGCTTCCAAAAGAGGATCTAATAATTTCTGATGTCCCTAAGTTTGCTGTTGTTGGTAGGCCTAATGCTGGTAAATCATCATTTATTAATTCCCTTATCGGTAAAGATAGATTCATAGTTACTGATGTTGCTGGAACAACTAGAGATAGTCTATACACTCGATATAATCAATTTGGTTTTGAATTTGATTTAATTGATACAGCTGGTATTAGAAAAAAAAGTAAAGTATCTGAAGATATTGAGTTCTACTCAATTCTAAGATCTGTTCGAGCAATTGAAAATTCAGATACATGTTTAATAATGTTTGATGTAGAGAGAGGTTTTGATTCTCAGGTTCAAAATATTTTTTGGCTTGCAGCTAGAAATAAAAAAGGTATTGTTATTCTTGTTAACAAGTGGGATACTGTGGAAAAAGATGATATGACTACTAAGTCAATTGAAGAAGAAATTATTTCAAAAACATCGCCGTTTACTGATATACCAATTGTGTTTATTTCGGCTTTAACAAAACAAAGAATCTTTGATGCAATTAAAATTGCAATGGAGGTAAATCAAAGAAGGGAATATAAAATACCAACTAAAAAGTTAAATGATTTTATTCTACCAATCATTGAACAAAAACCTCCACCTAGTACTAAAGGTAAATACATAAAAATTAAGTTTTGTAGACAACTTCCTACTAAGTATCCTCAGTTTGCATTTTACTGTAATCTACCGCAGTATATAAAAGATCCTTATAAACGTTTTCTAGAAAACCAATTGAGAAAAAATTTCAATTTTTCAGGAGTTCCCATTGACATTTTTCTAAGAAAAAAATAATTATAAAGTTTTTTTTAGAGATTTTAGCTCCTCTTTAATTTTGTTAAGCTTTTTCAAGATTGCTAGATTTTCATCTTCTGATAGATCTTTCGATTTTAACTTCTTTTTTGCCCCTTGAATTGTTAGTCCATCTTTTTTTAGAAGGGTATATATTAATCTTATGGACTCAATATTTTCTTTTGTATACTTTCTTATTCCAGATGATTTTATCATAGGGTTAATCTCTTTGAATTCTTTTTCCCAAAACCTTAATAATGATGTATTGACGTTAAAGTGAGTTGCTACTTCACTTATGCTATAGTATTTTTTTTCTGGAAGATTACTAAACATTTTAGTCAAGAGATTGATTCTCCTGAGAAGCTTGATTTACAAGCTCTTCAAATTCAATAGGTGATAGACTGCCTGAATAGAAATTTATAGGATTAATTTTTTTACCATCCTTTACAATTTCATAGTGAAGGTGAGGTGCTACAGATCTACCAGTATTACCAACATAACCTATTAGATCTCCTCTTTTTACCCTGTTACCTCTTCGAACAACAATTTTATCCATATGAGCATATATACTCACATACCCAAAACCATGATCTATTCTAACATGATTCCCAAAACCTACAGCTCTAGCATCTGCTCTAGCTATTCTTCCATCACCAGTTGCATAAATAGGTGTGCCAGTTTTTGCTGAAAAATCCATACCCCAATGCATAGTTCTTTTCTTAGTGAATGGATCAATTCTGTAACCATATCCTGAGGCCATTCTTTTTAGATCTGAACTACTTACAGGTTGAATGGCTGGAATTGCAGTCAAAAGTGATTCATTATTCTTTGCTAATAACTCAATTTCATCAAGTGACTTAGATTGAATTACTAATTCTTTTGTAAGAATATCTAATCTCTCTGTTGTATTAACTATTACATCAGAACTCTCAAATCCTTCTAAATAATCGTATCTGTTAACACCACCAAATCCTGCTCTCCTTTGATCTTCAGGAATTGGACTTGCTTCAAAATAAACTCTGTACAGATTATTATCTCTTTTCTCAATATTAGCCAAAGTTGATTCAACTTGCTCTAATTTCTTATTCAATACTTTAAGTTGAAGTTCGTAATTATCTATTTCTCGAGCCTGAACAATTTCTTTGGGCGTATCGATAAAATCAGTATTCAAAAGCACAACTGTAATAAAGGCTCCAATTATTACTGAACTAATCAAAAACAGAGATAGTCTGTAAATACGTTCAATAAATGTCCTTTTAATTGGAACAAACTCCAGATTATCAGAATCAAAGTAGTATTTAGTTTTGGACATAGACCAATTTGTTGTAATTTCAACCTTTTAATGGCTGTAAACCTCTACAAATATAAAAAAAAATGAATTCATCCGTTGTTAGAGAAAAATTTTTTCAATACTTCAAAGACAAAGGACACAATATTATTCCCTCAGCCTCTGTAATCAACGAATCAGATAAAAATCTAATGTTTACTAATGCTGGTATGAATCAGTTTAGAAATATTTTTTTAGGTAATCAAGAATCCAAGTTTTCTAGAGTTGCAAACTCTCAAAAGTGTCTTAGGGTTTCGGGAAAGCACAATGACTTAGAAGAGGTTGGAGTTGACACCTACCACCATACTTTTTTTGAAATGCTGGGTAATTGGAGCTTTGATGATTATTTCAAAAAAGAGATAATTGGTTGGTCATATGATCTAATCACTAATATATATGGAATTAAAAAAGAGGATATTTATGTCTCTGTATTTGAAGGATCAAAAGAGGATAATCTTGAATTTGATCAAGTAGCTTTTGATGAATGGAAAAAGTTTTTTAGTGAAAACAGAATTATAAGTGGTAACAAAAAGGATAACTTTTGGGAGATGGGAGATGTAGGACCTTGTGGACCATGTTCTGAAATTCACATTGATCTAAGATCTGAATCAGATAAGAAAAAAATTAATGGAGCGGATCTTGTAAATAAAGACCATCCTCAAGTTGTAGAAATATGGAATTTAGTATTCATCCAATACAATAGGAAGAAAGATGGATCCTTAATAAAACTTGATAAACAATATGTGGATACTGGAATGGGGCTTGAGAGACTTTGCATGGCACTACAGAAAAAAGAGTCAACTTATGACACGGATTTATTTGCAGATATTATTAAGAAAATTGAAGTTATTTCAAATAAAAAATATTTGTCAGGTGATGAAAATATTGATATTGCTATAAGAGTCATTTCTGATCATATTAGAGCCTTAATATTCACAATTTCAGATGGTCAAATACCAAGCAATAATGGACCTGGATATGTTATCAGGAGAATTCTAAGAAGAGCTATAAGATATGGATATACAAATCTAAATATAAAGACTCCATTCATCTATGAACTTGTTGATGTAGTAATCTCACAGTATCTGACTATTTATCCTGACTTAAAAAATCAAAGTGAATACATTACCTCATTAATTCATGAGGAAGAAAAAGGTTTCCTCAAAACATTAAATCAAGGTCTCTCCCTTATAAATCAAATTATTGAGTCTAATCCAAATGATAAGAAAATTAGCGGTGAAGATTCTTTCAAGCTTTATGATACATATGGATTTCCCATTGATCTTACGTCATTAATTGCAAGTGAAAATGATTTTCAAGTTGATATAGATGGATTTAATGAACATATGAAAGTTCAAAAAAGCAGATCAAAGTCAACAAGTAATGAAGAGGTTAAAGAATGGGTTATTGTAAATGAGAGTTCATCTATAAATTTATTTAAAGGCTACGATGATTATGAACTTGAAACAAAAGTTTTCAAGTATCGCGAATGTATAACCACTGAAGGAGAAACTCAATACCATCTTGTTACAAATGAAACCCCTTTCTATCCTGAAGGAGGTGGACAAATTGGAGATACTGGAGAAATTATTTCGAACTCTGTAACTATAGCTGTAAAAAATACTTTTAGAGAAGCTGAGGACATAATTCATCTCGTAGATGATCTACCAGATAAATTAGATGAATCTTTACTAATGAAAATTAATAAAGATAGAAGGGTATCTATTCAGAAAAATCATACTTCAACGCACCTTCTTCAATTTGCACTAAAAAAAATATTAGGAAACCATATAGAGCAGAGAGGTTCCATGCTTACTGAAGATATTTTTAGATTTGATTTTTCACATCAATCTAAACTATCAGATAGAGAATTAAATGATGTTGAAGAACTTGTTAAAGGCTTAATTAAAGATGAAATTAAGTGTGTTGAAGATAGGGAAGCAAATTATGATGATGCAATTAAAGCAGGAGCTGTTGGTCTATTTTCAGAAAAATATGGGGATGTTGTAAGAACAATAAAGTTTGGTGAATCTTATGAACTATGTGGAGGTACTCATGTAGATAATACAAAAGAGATTGAAGATTTTAAAATAATTTCTGAGGGTTCTCAGGCATTTGGTATTAGAAGAATTACAGCATCGAGTAATAAAACTAGAATTAAGGAAGAACAGTTAAAAGATCAAGCACTTAAAGAAAAAGCTGAAAGTGAAAAAGCAAATAAACTTCTTCAAAAAGAAATAGATTCTCAAAACAAGTTAAAAGTTCAATCAATCAAAGAATTAATTATCAATGAGATAAAAGAAGTTAATGGATTAAATACTTTCACGGGGGAATTAGAACTAGACAATAAATCAATCAAAGAATTATGTTTTTCACTCTCTAATGAAATAGATAATCTATTTATGATTGTTTTATCTAGTAGTGATGAAAAAGTATTTATTTCATGTTTTATTTCAAAGAATTTAATAGCTGAAAGGAATTTTAATGCTTCAAATATTATAAAACAGTTAGCTCCTATAATTGATGGTAGCGGTGGAGGTCAGCCTTTCTTTGCTACTGGAGGTGGAAAAAATATTAATGCCATAGATAAAGCCTTAGCTGAATCTGAAAAAATAATTACTCAACTGTAGGTGGAAATTTTTCAAGTATACTGGAAACAAAATTACCAATCATCTTATCTCTATCTTTTGAGTACTCATTTAATACTCCTACACCTTTACCTTGCCATACAAGCTGTTGATTCTTACTATCAATAAAATTAACATAAAGAGTACCTTGAACTCTTGAGTATCCAGATGAGTATGGATATCTGTAAAAGAATGGACTCCAACCATAGGGTAAATAATTATTAACATACACCCTCTCTTTTGATTGAGTTTCAAATGTAACTAATAGATCAGGAGAACTAGATCTCTCAAGTCCTTTAGACTTAAGGCCCATATCTAGTGATTTTAAAATTCTCTTTTTATCAAGATCGGAAATTTCAACTTTCTCAATATCTGGTTCGTAGAATGAATATGAATTGTAGTTATTGAAATCCACATCAGAATCATAATCATATTGGACATAAATTCCACATGAGTTAATAATTAAAGCTAATGTGAATAATATTATTTTTTGAGAGTATAATTTTTTTATAATTTCCATTATTCTAAAGTTATGAAAAAATTATTACTGTTTTTAATATTCATATTTCTTTCTTCATGTGCATCATTTAGGCCTATATCAGAAAGTAACTTGTCTGTTGATGATCAGATAAACTTATATATCAAGAAATATGCACCAGCTGCAACTAAAAATATGAGATTTTACAAAATACCTGCAAGTATAACATTAGCTCAAGGAATTCTGGAGTCAGGATATGGTCAAGGTACTCTTGCAAAAAAAGCAAATAATCATTTTGGTATTAAGTGTCACAAAGGATGGAAAGGAAAATCCATTTCACATGATGATGATGCAAAAGGTGAATGCTTTAGATCATATAAAAATCCTTTAAGATCTTATAAAGATCATTCCTTATTTCTAGTTGAAAGGGACAGGTATAGTTCATTATTTAAGTTAAACAGAAAAGATTATGAGTCATGGGCAATAGGCCTTAAAGCTGCTGGGTATGCAACTGATCCAAAATATGCTGAGAAATTAATAAGTTTAATTGAAAGGTTTAAATTAAATAGGTTTGATGAATAAACTTCCATCATCAGACTTAAAAATATCTATTAAATCATTTCCCCTTAGCTCTTTTAAAACTTTATCCCATTTTTTATTTGATAAATCAAATTCTGATTTAAAGTCAGTTAAAAGAATTTGGTCAATATCTTTAAGTCTATTAAATATAACCTTTGCATCTTCTGAAATATCAGGTTCCTTTTTCACTGGTTTCATTTGGGGGAAAAATAGAACTTCTTGAATTGAAGTTTTATCAGTCATAAGCATAACTAGTCTATCAATTCCGATTCCAATTCCTGATGTAGGAGGCATCCCATACTCTAAAGATTTAATAAAGTCCATATCAATAAACATTGCTTCATCATCACCTTTCTTACTCAATTCTAATTGATCCTCAAATCTTTTTAATTGGTCAATTGGGTCATTAAGCTCTGAATATGCATTTGCAATTTCCATTCCATTTACAATTAATTCAAATCTTTCTGTGAGATTAGGATTTGATCTGTGCTCTTTTGTAAGGGGACTCATTGATTTAGGATAATCAGTTATAAATGTAGGATTGATAAAGTTTTTTTCACATTTATTACCGAAAATTGCATCTACCAACTTTCCTTCTCCCATACTATCATCTATATCAATATTAAGATCTTTACAAATGGATCTTAGATCATTTTCATTTTTACCTGAGATGTCATAACCAGTATATTTGATAATAGCCTCAGTAATTGATATCCTTTCATATGGAGCCTTAAAATCTATTTTCTTAGAATCAAATTCAACTTTAGTTTTACCATGAATCTCTAAACATACTTTTTCAATTAATGACTCAGTGAGTTCCATCATCCAGAAATAATCTTTGTATGCAACATAAAGTTCAAGTATTGTAAATTCAGGGTTATGATTTCTGTCCATCCCTTCATTTCTAAAATCTCTAGAGAATTCATAAACAGCCTCAAACCCACCAACAATCAATTTTTTTAAAAACAATTCATCTGAAATTCTTAAATAAAGAGGTATATCTAATGCATTGTGATGAGTTATAAATGGTCTAGCTGTTGCTCCACCTGGAATTGGTTGAAGAATGGGAGTCTCTACCTCGAGATAATCTTTATTATTTAAAAAATTTCTTATCGAATTAATAATTTTTGTTCTCTTTACAAATGTTTCCTTTACACTTTGGTTTACAATAAGGTCAACATATCTTTGTCTGTATCTTTGTTCTAAATCAGTAAAGCTATCATATTCGTTTCCTTGAGAATCAACTTTAGGTAATGGAAGTGGCCTTAGTGATTTATTAAGAATTTTGAAATCTTTTACTAATACCGTAATTTCTCCAACTTTTGTTTTAAATAATTCACCATTTATACCAATTATGTCTCCAATATCAAGTAACCTTTTATAAACTGAGTTATATTTAGTTTTATCATCTCCTTCACAAATCTCATCTCTGTTAAAATATACTTGAATTCTACCTTTACTATCCAAAATTTCTGCAAAAGAAGCATTTCCTTGAATTCGCCTAGACATAATTCTACCAGCAATTACTACTTGTTTTTTATCCTCATATTTGGTGATTAAATCTGTAGAATAATTTGTTACTGGATAAAGTTCAGCCGGATAAGGATCAATTCCAAGCTTTTTTAGCTCTTCAAGTTTTTCTCTCCTTATTTTTTCTTGTTCGGTCACAATATATTGTTTAAACAAAGATAGGTTTTATAAAATAATCATTGAAGTACAAATTTCTATATTTGAATGATTAATGAAAAATAAAAAAATAATAGTTAAAGATATAGGGAGGACTTCATTTTCTGATGCCTGGAAATTTCAAGAAGATATTTTTCAAAAAATAATTGATCAAAAAGTTCAAAATAGGACTCTAGAAAAAAAAACAGAAACTAACAATTATTTAATTTTCACAGAGCATAACCCAGTTTATACTATTGGAAAAAGTGGAGAAATGTCAAATCTTCTTTTAAATGAGAATCAATTAAAAGAAAAAGAAATTGAATTTTTTAAAATTAATAGAGGGGGCGATATTACATTCCACGGTCCAGGACAAATTATGGGTTACCCAATAATTGACTTAGATAATTTTTTTACTGATATAAATCTTTATTTAAGATCTCTTGAAAATACTATTATAGATACTCTAAGTTTTTACGACATTTTAGGATTTACAATTAAAGGAGAAACTGGTGTTTGGGTGAAAAATCAAAATGAATTTAAAAAAATATGTGCATTTGGTATAAGAGCAAGTAGATGGGTAACTATGCACGGATTCTCATTGAATGTAAATTCTGACTTAACTTATTTTAATAATATTATACCCTGTGGAATAAAGGATAAAGGTGTTACTTCAATTAAAGATGTTTTAAATCAAGAAGTAGAGTTAGAAGAACTAAAGGAGAAGATTATTGAAAATTTTGAGAAAAATTTTGATGCAAATTTAATTTATGATAATTAGTTTATTTCATATGATACAATTGAAAAATTGTCGATTTTAGAAATTATTTCGAGTTTACCATCGATATCTGAATCAATCAAATCATAAGATGAACTTCCTTTTAGTGGGAATCCTTCAATCAACTCTCCATTATCATTATATAGATATATATTATCATCATTAAGATCGGTAGTTCCTATATAGAAATTTCCAGATATATTGAAAATTTTAGGTTTAGTATATCTGCCAATTGGAAGCTTTACATTAATACCTTTAATTGATAAAATATCCTCGTTTATATATATGAGTTTATCATCATAAATATTAATCATACTGTTCTCGGATAGATTTAGATTATTTCTATTAAAATTTCCGTTAGTGTCAATCTGAATTAAATTTCCTTGGTTATCAGAAGTTGTAAACGAGCCTAGATATGAATATACAGTATTATCATTAAACTGAATTTTATTCTCAACAACTACTCTGTCTTCACCTCTTCTATTAAGAATTTTTAAATCACCATTTTTTAGTTGAATAACAATATAATCTTTACCATCAATTCTAATATGAACTGGACTTTTAATTATATCTGATGAAAAATTATCAGGACTAAAACCATTTACAATTTTTCCCTTTGCATCATACATTTTTATTTGGTTATCGTATGAAACTACAATTCTATAATTTCTATTCCTTTCATAATCAAAAACTGAAATTGGGTTTATGTTATCTGCTAATTCTAAATCAAAACTTAAATCGTTGACCTGATTTCCATTTCTATCAAAAAGATATAATCTATCTTGTGTTCTAAATAGCATTTGGAGTCTGCCATTTTTATATGCATCAATTTGTTTTATATCTCCGATGATTCTGCTAGATAGATTTCTTCTCCAAATAAGATTACCCTTATTTGAATAATAATGTAATACGTTTTCAATGTCTTGAAATACAAAGTCATATTCGTTAGTAGTATGATTCTTTATCCAAATTGGATTCAAAATTATTTCACTATCCGATGAAACAAGAAATTCTGTATAAGCTTCACCTTCCTGAGAGAAAGTATTTATTTTTTTAAAATCAAAATTTAAAAGTGCTATATCTTGACTAAATTTACCACCAAATGATATAAAAGGATATGAATCTGAATCTAGAGAATTGATTATACTTGAATTCATTTTATTCTTTGTATTTACAACCCAGTTGAAGTTATTGTTAGAAGATATATTCTTCTTATAATTTGTGTAAACAGAATTAAAACCTAATACATCATTGATTTTATTTGAATTAATTACATTTCTTAATTGAGATACAGATTTACTAATAATTAAAAAATTATTAATTAAAGTTGAATAGCTTATTTTTGGATCATAACTAAAAGATTGTAATAATAATTTTAAGCCTTCATCAAGGTTTATAAAATTTATATCTGTGTAGTTGCTTTCTTGAAAATTAAAATATTCTTCAATCTGATCTGTATTTTTTAAACTAATAACTAAAAATTTTTCTTGATCATCTACTATACTTATATCATTGATAAGATTCATAGATTTAAAACTATATTCATCAGCAGCAATATTATTTGACTTAAAGTAATTTTTAAGATTGAATATAAACCTTTCAGAATCTCCTACATTAAAAGAAAAAAGTGATCTAAATGTATTAGGAATAACATTATCAGATATAATACTTTTAGAGGAAATACTTTTTAAAATTGAAATTTTAGAATTAAGTGAGTCACCTAATTTAGTTACACCTGAAAGCTCAACAATATCAGTTGAGTTTGCAAAATCATATCCAATCCATGAAGTTTTAACTTTAGGTAATAGGGGTAAATTATATGTTCTGTTATCACCCGAATTTGAACCATCTGATTTAATAAAAAAATTGAATGGATCATCCCTGTCTATTGTTTTTGAAATTTTTAATAAGTCAGGATTGATTTTTTTGTTATTTGTTTTATGATCTCTTATAATATTTTCTAAGACTATGTCATTATCTGAACTTATATAAAAATCACCAATGATTGTCTTATAAATTGTCTTATTAATATTCTTCTTTGAGTATATATCAAAGTTCTGATAAGTTCTATTAAAGGTATCATTATTAAATATTGAGTCACTTAATTCAACTTTGCTAATAAATGTATAGGCTGTTTCATCTTTACTAAAAGGAGATAGACTTAAAACTCCTTTTTTAGTGAAATTATTTGAAAGTAAATTCAAATTATTATAAACTACTTTAGAGTTTGGATAAAGATTTGAAATTAGCTGATTGTTTTCAAGAATATTTTTTGTAACTCTTAAATCATTTATGTTGATAATTTTAACTGACTCTAAAGGAATAAAATCTAATTCGGAAATATTAGAATTTTCAATTTTATTACATGATGCAGTTATTATTAAAAAAGTAAATAATATTATTCTTGAATGAAATTTCATTAGTTAAATTGAAGAATTTGTTGATTAGACTTAATTTGAAATGATTTTCTGTGGTATTTTGTTTTGCCAAATTTCGTAATCATATCTATATGAAATTTTGTTCCATATCCCTTATTTTTTATCCAATTATATTCCGGAAACTTTATATGTAAATTAGACATATATTCATCTCTATACGTCTTTGCTAATATAGAAGCTGCAGCAATATTCTGGTACTTTTGATCACCTTTGATAATACACTTATATTTTAAATCCCTGTATTGCTTAAATAAGTTTCCATCAACTAGAATGAAATTGGGTTCAATATTTAAGCCCTCTATTGACTTATGCATTGCCTCAAAAGTAGAGTTTAAGATATTATTCTTGTCAATCTGATAAGAGCTGACAAATGCAACTGAATATGCCAATGCATTTTTTTCAATAAATTTTTTAAGCTCTAATCTTTTGCTTTGGGAAAGTTTTTTTGAATCATCAAGATTCTTGCCTTTAAAATTTTTTCCTAAAATAACAGCAGCTGCTGTTACAGGTCCAGCTAAACTTCCTCTTCCTGCCTCATCTACTCCTACTTCATGCTTAAATTTTGAAAACTTTTTGATTAACATTTTAATAAAATCAAATTTTAAAAGAAATCTTACCTTAGTATGAAATTACAAAATAGATGCAGAAATTTTTTCTGGTAATAAGTTTTTTTTTCACTCCAATAATTTTATTTGCTCAATCTGAAGATTTAGAGGGTAAACTAAGAGCTCAAGAAGAACAACAAAAAGAGAATAATCAAAAAGAATCAAAAGATTCATTAAATCTTGATAAATACAAGATTTTCTATATAGATGGCAGAATTGAAACTGCTGACACTAGTTTAACAATTTTTAAAGACTATAAATTTAACTTTTTGAGAAAAGATAATTTTGAGTTACTTAGTCTTGCAAATGAAGCACACACATATAACAAACTTGGCTATACATTTAACTCTAAAAATACTTTTCCTAAAATAGGAGCAAGAGGAAAACATTTTCACTATATCGAAAAAGAAGATATTGGATATTATAACGTAGCTACTCCTTTTACTGAAATTTTTGCAAAATCTACTTTTGAACAAGGTCAAATTTTGGATGCAATTGTCTCAATTAATTTAAGTCCAGAATTTAATTTTACATTAGCTCATAAGGGTTACAAATCACTTGGAAAGTATCAAAATAGTCGTTCTAGAGGAAATCAATTTAGATTTTCTTCTAATTTTAAATCTAAGAATGATAAACTAAATATCAAGTCTCATCTTACTTCTCAAAATCTTTTTAATCAAGAAAATGGTGGTTTAACATCAGATGGAATTTACTTTTTTGAAAAAGCAACAAATTATTTTGTGCTGGATGATTTCGGTAATCAAATTGAAAATGATGACGGTACTTTTGAAATGATCGAATACGACGGCTATCTAGATAGATCAAGATTACCATCAAATCTTTTAGCTGAGAGCTCACTATATTCAAAAAGATTTTTTACTGACATAGAAAGATTAATTATTTTTAATGATCAAGAAAAAAAAGGAAATCTATTCTTAGGCTATCAATTCACGCATGAATATAAAAAACTAGAATACAATGACCCATACACCTCAGGTTTATTTGGAATAGTCCCAAATGGTTTCACAGTTTCTGATCAATCTAGATACATAAAAAACGATAATACTGTATACCTCAATTCAAATTTTGATAAACTCGGAAAAATAAATCTTAGATATACTATTACTAATTTTGAGAATAATTATAAAGATTATGAACTAGAGAATAATCAATATACATTTGGTATTAAAGAGAATCAGTCAAATTTACAGTTTGGATGGAAAAAAGATTTTAATTTTTTTGATCTAGAAATTGATATAAATAAATCATTATCAAATGATTATATGTCAGACTTCCAGTCTTTTAGCATTTCCTCAGATCCTACTCGAAATTTTAATTTTAAAATTGGAGGAATAATTTCAAAGACTTCCCCAAATCTAAACTTCATTTTATTTAGAAGCATTTACGAAGACTATAATTGGTATAATACTGACTTTGAGAATCAAAAAGCAAAAACTATCAATGCCCATATTGGATTTAAAGAACTTATTAAAATTTCTGCAGAATATAGTATAGTTGATAATTACACATTTTTCAGAGAACTTACAAATGCATTAACTGATGAAATCGAAAATTTTAGAAGAGTTAAACCAGAACAAATAGATAGTGAGATAAATTATTATAAAATTAAGCTATTCAGTAAGATTGATTTTGGAAAATTTAGCTTATTAAATACAGCTCAGTATCAAAAAAAGGATCAAATTTTAGAATTGGATCAACTATCAACACTTAATGTTCCTGAATGGATAACTCGAAATACAATTATGTTTTCTTCAAGAGTTTTTAATAATTCTTTGTTCATTCAGACAGGAATTACCTTTAATTATTTCACAAAATTTTATGCAGATTACTATAACCCACTATTATCTGAATTCGTAACTCAAAATTATAAAGAGATAGGAGAATATCCTAGATTTGATTTTTTCTTTAATGCCAAAATTCAACAAACAAGAGTTTTTATTAAGGTTGAACATCTTAATAGTTCATTTACTGGATATGATTTTTATTCAGATCCATTTAATCCATATAGAGACTTATCAGTAAGATTTGGACTTGTATGGAATTTTTTTCAATAAGAAATGAAAAGTTTTTATGTAATAGGGCTTATGTCAGGAACTTCACTAGATGGAGTAGATCTTGTATATACTAGGTTTAATAAGAGTAAAGAATGGAATTTTGATATAATTAACTCAAAGACATATCCATATAAAGATTCAGTTATAAAATTATTAACCCATATATCCAAAAAAAGTCTTGATGAGGTAAAAAAAATTGATGTTAAATACACTAAAAAGTTATCTAAAATTATTCGTGAATTTATTGATGAATTTTCTATCAATAAAATTGATTTTATTAGTTCTCATGGTCATACTGCAATTCATGATCCCTCTAATTCATTTACATATCAAATTGGAAATTTACCTAATTTGTCTAATGAAATTAATCATAATGTGATTTGTGATTTCAGGGTTCAAGATATGGAGTTAGGTGGACAGGGGGCTCCTCTTGTTCCAGTTGGTGAAAAATATTTATTTCAAGAATATGATTCATTTATAAATCTAGGTGGGTTTGCTAATATTTCAAATCATAAAGGGGAAAGTTTGATAGCTTATGATATATGTCCAGTTAATATTGTCCTAAATAATCTATCAAAAAAAATTGGAAAAGACTTTGATAACAAGGGATCTATTGCTTCGTCAGGAAAACTTATTTTAAGTCTTTATGAGGAATTGGAAAACTTAAAATACTATCAATTAAGCCCACCTAAGTCATTAGGAATTGAATGGGTTGATGCAAATATATTTCCATTGATTAATAAATATTTTGATTACCCAATAGAAGATTTATTGAATACCTTATCAAATCACATTGCAAATCAAATTTCAAATAATTTGAATGATTTTGATAAAGTTTTAGTTACAGGTGGTGGGGCATATAATGATTATTTAATCGACATAATTAGATCTAAAACAGATTCTAAAATTATAATTCCATCGAAAAATATAATTGAATTTAAAGAGGCTTTAATTTTCGCTTTTTTAGGAGTCTTAAAATATCTAAATATCAATAATTGTTATTCTTCAGTAACTGGTGCATCAAAAGATCATTGTTCTGGAAAAATTTTTTTATTAAATTAGATGTTTACCATAAATCATACTTATGAAAAAAACATATCTACTTATTTTATCACTAATCTCCTTAAATGTAAGTGCACAAAATATTACATGGCAAAATGTTAATATAAATGTTCCATTTGAAAATACAGATTCTGTATATAATCTAATTGATGGGTTTTATTCTAATATTCAAATACCTGAGGGTGTTAGAGTTTCTCTATGGAGTATTGAATATAAAGGTTCAAGTGAAAAGGCTACCCATGTCTTAAATTTTGCTGGATCAAAAGAGGCACTTGCTGAATTTGAATCTAGAAAATTAACTCCAGAATGGGATGCCTATGTATCAAAATTAAATTCTTTAACTAGTCGAGATGGATTTTCTGTTACAGCAGGTGTTACTCTTGTTAGATATAATATAGATAAATGGCAACAGCCAATTGCTCAATCACACCAATGGAAAATAAAAGATCCAATTAAATTTTTAACTTCTTTTGCTAATTTAATGTCTGCCTTTAATGATGATTCTGGATATGTTTCTATTGGTCAGACTACTCATGGAGTTGAAAATGGTGAAACTCATTATATATATGTAACTTATCCTGATCTAATTTCTGCTTTGGACTTTGGGAATGCCCAAAATAAAGATCAAGCAGATGCAATTACTAAATGGTTAGAAGATACAAAAGATGAAGAATATACAAGGAGTATAACAAGGGTTATGCTTCAATCATGGGAATAAATTTTAATTAAATGGAGACAATATTATTAGGAATATTTATTCTAGGTTATTTAGCAATAACACTAGAGCATAGTTTAAAAATTGACAAGCTTATACCTGCTTTAGCAATGATGGCTTTTTTATGGGCATTGATTGCAATATTTCATATACCGGTATTTGAAGTAGATACTGAGTTACGGGAACTAATACCAACAAAAATAAAGAAGATAATGGCATATCATTTATCTCATACTTCCGAGATTCTTATCTTTCTTTTAGGGGCAATGACTATTGTTGAGATTATTGATTACTATAATGGTTTTGAAAAAATTAAATCATTCATTAGAACTAAATCAAAGAAAAAATTATTGTGGATATTTTCAATATTAGCATTTATTTTATCTGCCATAATTGATAATTTGACAGCTACTATTGTTCTGATTACAATTCTTCAGAAAATTATTAGAGATAAAAACTTAAGATTATGGTTTGCTGGTTTAATTGTAATCGCAGCGAATGCAGGGGGAGCATGGTCTCCAATTGGAGATGTAACTACAACAATGTTATGGATAGCTGATAAAGTTACTGTCCCAATGTTATTGTATTATGTATTTATTCCTTCTGTGGTTTGTATGATAGTTCCAGTATATATAGCATCATTTCTTAAACCCTTTAAAGGAAATCTAGATAAAATGGATAATGATGAGAGTAGCATAACTAAAATAGGTACTAGAATGCTTTGGTTAGGTTTATCAGCGATTCTTTTTGTACCATTTTTTAAAGTTTTTACTGGCCTTCAACCTTATGTAGGTATGATGCTTTCACTAGCTATAGTTGCAACATTTGCAGAAATATACAGTGGTACTAAATTTAATATTAGTACTCCTAATGAAGATAGTATTATGCATAGTAAAAGTCCTGTTCATTCTGCATTAACTAAGATTGAGCTTCCAAGTATTTTATTCTTTTTAGGAATTTTGATGGCAGTAGCAGCTCTAGAATCAATTGGATATCTATTTGAGTTTGCTCAATATTTAGAAACTGTTATTCCTGATATTAGAATAGTTGCAGGTTTCTTAGGCCTTGGATCAGCAGTAATTGATAATGTACCTTTAGTAGCTGCATCAATTGGTATGTTCTCTCAACCAGTTGATGATTCTTTATGGCACCTAATTGCATATGCAGCAGGTACAGGAGGTAGTGTACTTGTTATTGGTTCTGCAGCTGGAGTTGTAGCAATGGGGATGGAGAAAATTGAGTTCTTCTGGTATTTAAAAAAAATAGGATGGTTAGCATTCCTAGGATTTCTTGCTGGATTTATAACATTTGTATTACTTGAGGCATATATTCTTTAATCACTAATATTGAATTATAAGCAAACTGAGAATTGGATTTTAAATCGTTTACCATTTTATCAATCTCAAGGTTCTAAAGCATATAAACCAGGTCTTGATAATATAAAATCTTTTGTTGAACATCTCAAAATTAATACTCAAGATATAAAGCTTATTCATGTTGGAGGTACAAATGGAAAGGGAAGTACCTGTGCATATCTATCATCAATAATTCAAGAGTCAGGATATAGGGTAGGTACATTCACATCACCTCATTTTTTTGATTATAGAGAGAGAATTAAAGTAAACAATAATAAAATCGAAAAGGATTTTATTTCAAAATTTATTATAACTAATCGTGATATAATTGAAAAACTGGAGCTTACTTTTTTTTGAGCTTTCCTTTGGAATGTCACTATCCTATTATATTGAAAAAAATGTAGACTATGCAATAATTGAAGTAGGGCTAGGTGGAAGATTAGATGCTACAAATATTATTAATCCAATTTTATCTGTAATTACAAATATTTCATATGATCATACAGAAGTATTAGGAGATACATTAGAAAAAATTGCATTTGAAAAAGCTGGAATAATAAAACAAAATACTAATGTAATAATTGGTGAAAGATATAAAGACACAGAAAATGTTTTTATTGATATCGCAAAAAAAAACTTTTCAGAAATAATATTTGCGTCTGATTACAAATCAAAATTTGAAAATTCAGATATAGGATATCTTAATAAAAATATTAGAACAGTTGTCCAAGTTTGTAGTAGTCTAAATGATGAAGAGATAAATGATAATACTATAGAAAAAGGTATTTTAAACATTGATTTAAATACTGATTTTTATGGTAGGTGGACAGTTTTAAATGATTCTCCAAAGATTATTTTTGATTCTGCACATAATGAATCAGGTTTTATTCATTTATCTAAACAGTTGAGTTCATTAGAATATGATAAACTGTATTTTATTTTAAGCTTTGTTAAAGGAAAAAATGTTAAAAAATTAATTAGTCATCTACCAGATAAATCTTTAGTTTTTTTTACTTCTTCAAACATGTCAAGGTCTATGAATCAAATTGAAATTGAAGAAAGTATAGGAGAAAATATTAATTTTAATAAAAATCCAAATAGGGTTTATAATAATTTATTAAGTCAGGCTTCACCTGATGACTTAATTATTATAACTGGAAGTAATTACATTGCAAAAGAAATTTTTTATGAAAAATAGATTTTTAATTTTTTTGTTTCTGTTGTTTAACTGTTCTTTTGTTTTTTCTCAAATAACAACTGATAGACCAGATCAAACTGAATCTGCAGTAGTCCTAACAACAGGTCAAATTCAAATCGAATCTGGTATTTCAATTGAAGACTCTCAATCTAATATTAATACACTTTTTAGGATTGGTATAATTGAAGGAATTGAAATAAGATTAAATAGTAATTATTTAATAAATGATGAATTATCATTTATGAAAAAATCATCATTTAGTGATTTTGAGGTTGGAGCTAAGTTTAAAATATTTAATAAAACTTCTAATAATATAAAAGTTGCTTTTCTCTCTCACCTTTCCATTCCAACAGCTAGTGAAGTATTTTCTAATAATGTTTATGGACTTCTAAGTAGATTAAATGTTTCACATGATCTAAATAATGAATCTCAAATTGGCTATAATATAGGTTATAATAAATTCGAAAAAATGGCTGGACAATTTATTTATACAATTGTATACGGTAGAAACCTAGGTTCCTTTGGTGTCTTTTTTGAAATATTTGGTGATGAGTCTAGAGATAATTCTAACATTAACTTTGACTCTGGTATTACATATCTATTAGATGATAAAAAACAACTTGATTTATCAATCGGAAAAGGTTTGAATAGTGATATGTTTTATGTATCAGGTGGAATTAGTATAAATATAGATTAGAACCTAACCTGAAACTCTAATCTTTGTTCTTCCCTTACAACATAGATTACAGTAGAATCACCTTCATTAAAGTTTGATAGAGCCTCCATATAGTCGTACACATCATTTACTTTAAAATCTGCTATTCCAATAATTATGTCCCCATCGATTAATCCAGCTTTATCAGCGGGACCACCTTTAATTACTTGATCAGCTTTCATTCCTTGACCATCAAAAACATAGTCAGGCATGACTCTTAACGAAACCTTAAATCTAGTTACTGTAGGTTGATTTGAAACCGTTTCTTTAAAATCTAATTTACCATAGGTTTCAATTTCACCTATTACATTAACTATATAGTTTGATATTTCATGAATACCTTCATAATTTATTAGTTCAACATCATCTGAGGGTCTATGATAATTTTCATGAGAACCAGTATGAAAAAATAAAACTGGTAAATCTTTATTATAAAAAGACGTATGGTCTGACGGTCCAGTCCCATCATTAATTATATTTAAATTAAAGCTGCCATTTAACGAGTTTAAAACTTGTCTAAATATTGATGATGTTCCTGCTCCAAAAACTGAAAGTTCTTTTTTATCATTTAATCTTCCAACCATGTCCAGATTAATCATCATGTTATATGTTCCTTCATCATATAAGTTGCTATTCACAAAATACCTAGACCCTAGTAAACCAAGCTCTTCAGCAGAAAAACCAATAAATAAGTAATTACTGTTTGAGTTATTCCTTTTGCTCAATTTTTTAACTAAATTTAAAAGCATAGCAGTTCCACTTGCATTATCATCTGCTCCATTGTGGATTTCATTTATTCCTCTATCAAGAGAATATTGACCACCATAACCAATATGATCATAATGAGCTCCAATTATTATAGTTGTCTCTTTCTTATTGTCAATTAATCCAACTACATTTTTTGCTTCTATTTTGTTTCTATCTTCTTGATTAAATTTTACATCTTCATGTGGACTACTTGGAAGTGTAAAACTGAAGTTCTGAAAATAAGAGTTACCAATTTTTGATAATCCATACTCATAAAACTTATCTGCAATAAAATCTGCAGCTAAATCTTCTCCATTAGTTCCTGGGAATCTTCCTTCTAAC
>CACEKL010000013.1 GCA_902560025.1 uncultured Bacteroidota bacterium
TAGCCCAAGATGAAATATCTAAAGGTGATATTAAAGCTTGGTATCTTATGAAAAGAGTGCCAAATATTGGAGAAATTGATGCAGATCAGCCAAACTATTTATGGATTCATGTATTTGATAGTTATGAGGATATGACTGCTGGTAATCAGTGGTGGAACAACTCAAAAGAAAAATACGGAATTGATCCGAGCATCTTATACTCTGGCTTTAACGGAACTACAGGTGGTTTTTACTACTGGCAAACAGAGAAATCTATTGAGTCAGATGTTAAAGCACAATACCTAATTTTAAATTTTGCAAGGCCTAAAGATTTAAACTCTGTTATGGAGGTGAATCAGGATGTTGAGAAACATTTTAAAAAGAATCTTGTGAAATCTGGAATGACAGGTTGGGGTTATGCTACTAGAATTGCTCCACAAAATTCTACAAATGGAACAATTATGTTCTGGGATGTATATGATAATTTAACAAATGTCATGAAACACATGGCTGGCGGTGCAGCTCTTGAAGGTTTAGATCAATCCTTATTCAAGAAATTTGAAGAGGCTAATCCAGATGGATGGTTAAATAGACTTATTCTTGAGTATGTTACTGGAACAATAGATTAATCTTAAACTAAAAAAAATGAAAAAAATATTTTTAACACTAATATTAAGTTTTGCAATTTTAAGTTGTGAAACTCTAAATGAGGAAGCTAATTCAGATCTTCCTACTGTAATTGATGAGACAGAATTAGTTGCAATTGCTGATGCCATGTATGAAGCAATGAATTCTGATGATGTTGAATCAGTTTTAAATTTTTATGCAGACGAAGTTGCATGGAGTTTTCCAAACGGAGTAAACATTGAAGGTAAAGAGGCTATTGGCCAAATGCTTGCAACGACTACTTCTATTTGGGATATTACTAGAGAAGAAGGAACAAATTATATAGCACTTAAGGGTTCAGACACAAATGAAAGTGGTGAAGTTGAAGAGTTTAAAGTTCTTTTAAGTTGGGGAGGTCAGACTTTTTCAAATGATGACACTTCAATAACAGTTCCTTACCATAATGTTCTTGTCTTCTTTGGAGATGATAACAAAATAGGTTGGAATGCTGGATTCTATGACAGAACAAAGTTTGTAGAAGCATATGATGAAGATCCAATAAAATAATTTAAATTATTTATACATTAAACCCCTGTTTTTCAGGGGTTTTTTTATTTTTGATGGTAACAAAAATTTAAAAAATGAAAAAGATAGCTATTTTACTGATTATTTTATTTGCTTCATGTGAAGCTCCTTCAAATGGAGTTAGTGAAGCTGATGTGAACACTTTTGAAAAAAATGTACAAACAATTAAAGATTCTTGGATCAAAGGATACCAGGAAGAAAACGCAGAAAAAGTTTTATCATTCATGGCTGATTCTATTCAATGGACTTCTGCTGCAGGTGATGTATCTGGAAAAGAGTCTCTTAGTGAGGCAGTCCAGTACTGGATTGATAACTTTGAAGATTTTTCTTTTACTGAAGCTGAAGGTCTAGATGGAACTGATGTAGGTTATTGGGGTGGTAATACATACCCAGTAGAGCAAGCAATGTCAGGTCCAAATAATGTAAGGATGTATGGAACATGGAGAGCAACAAACTCTAAAACTGGAAAAACAGGAGCAATAAAAAGTTATGTTGTTCTAAATTTCAATGCCGATGGTCAAGTTCATACAGCAACAGAGTATGGAGACTATGGAAGTATGATGAGTACATTCGATGAATAATTGTTAATAATTTTTAATAACCATAATCACCAAATTTGAAAAATCTTAATAGATTTACTTGTTGGCTTCGGCGAACATAAATTGGTTTATGGTTAATTAAAAACCCTCAAGAGCTTTCTTGAGGGTTTTTTTATTTTGTCATAGGATGACACGTCTAAGACTATTAACCAATTATTTAGACATATTCAATGTATTAATTAATTATAGTCTTTGTTGATGATTTACTTAATAGTTATTTACAAATTTTCAACAATTAATCTTGTTGAGCATTTCTTATAGAATATTGATTAAGTGTTATAATCTTACCATCTACTACATAATAACTTTCATGTTGATAGTCAACTCTTTCCTCAGAGTCGTCTGTTGCAGGATAAGTTATAGAAAAACCAGCCTGAACATGCTCACCGCCGGTCTCAGGGTTAAGATCAACAGAAAAAGCATAATCATAAGACCATGATACATTAGAGCCATTATTTAGAGATTCAATAAAAGAGTCAAATGTATCAGTATAAACACCGTTAGGTCTCCAAACTTTTACACTATCTGCAAAGTACGGTCTCATGGCTTCATAATCTTGATTAGTCCACAATTCATCAACAGTAGTTACAATATCTATAGCCTCTTGAGTTCCAAGATGCCATTGAAGTTCTGAGTTATCACCAGTTACAAACCCTATAGTTCTTTCTGGCATGTTTGTATCACAAGAACTCAATAAGAGAGTCAACTATTTCTGTAGATCTAAAAATTATATTAGGAATTCTTAATGCATCTAAAACTCTATACGAGTTACTATCAAGACTTGAGTTTCCACTTTTAAAATCTTTCACTTTAGCTATAACTCCAATTTTTGAAATTTGATTATCGTTAAGTTCAATTAAACCAGTAATGTTACCATTTGTTGCATCCCAATTATGGAGAAAGTGAGTACCGGAATAACTAATTGATGAAATTGAATTATCAATTCTTAGTATCTCTTGGGCAGACAAAATATTTACAGATAGAACAAATATGAAAATTAATTTTTTCATTAAAAATCAAGTATAATTGTAATCATAGCAAGAGTATAACTTGCTACTGCAGTATATGCAGCGTTTTTATGAATTTCTCGATACTTATCTGCTTCATATTGTTTATCTGAGTATATATTGGTCACTATCATAGCTGGTAGATGAAGATTTGCTAAAATCTTATGGAGTCTAATATTATTTAGGCCTTCCTTCTCTCTATTTACAAGTGGAGGAGGAGTAAACAAAGATAGTCCAGCTCCAGTGAAATATGATGCAGTTACAACTTTACCAAGGGTTTTGTGTTGATCATAAACACTATAATCACCATTATAAAGTTTGCCTCCAAGAATACCTTGATAAATCATACCAGCAAAAGTTATGTAACCTATTATTTGGTGAGCTTTCAGCATTTTTTCTCTGACTATAAGTTCCTTTTCTCTATTTTCCAGAGTAAGATTTGAAATACCAGTCTTTCTAAATAAACCCTTTTCACCCCAAAGGATTTTCTGAGTAAAAATCATTTTTTCAGGAAGTAAAACAGGCTTCTCTACCTTAATTAAACTCTCAAACTCATCGAAAAAATCTTGAGTAAATAAATTATTAAAATTAAAAACAAGAATAAGTATCAATAACAAATATTTCTTCTTGCTTTTTTTCATTTACGTAGTTGTTACAGTTAGAATATCTCCTGAAAGAGTTGCAGTATATCTTTTAAGACTACCTGAAGTAGCGCCAGAATTACAATCTTTAATATCATTTCCATCAGTAGAAAAACTGTTTCCATGTGTACCACATTTAAATTGTTCATTAGTATATGACCAAGCATTCTTAGATCCATTGTGCGGACAACAGTTATCAAATGCTCTAAACTCTGTATTTGAAATTTTTAATACTAACATACCTACTGATGTTAAATTTACAAAGTCTCCAGGATTATTTAAAGTGCTGAATGTAGAGTTAGTTAGGTCAAGAGTAACTGTACTTCCGCTGACAGATATACCATTATCAGTTTGAGAGCTACCACTTTGTGAATCGTTTCCATATGGATCACTAGTTGTATTATTTGAGTTAGAGCTATATGAAGATCCTTCATCATCAGATTTTGAGCAAGCTTGAATGAATGATATTCCAAAAAAGGCAAACGTTACAGTTGGGCATGTATTTTGTAAAAATTTTCTTCTTTCCATAAAATTTATTCTAATATTGAATAAATCTAATATGTATATTTAGGAAAAAACTATGAATTAAAGAATTTAGTATTCTTTTAACTATATATAAATGAGCAGAATTAATGTAGATAAAAACATCAAAGTTGCAGAGACTCTTCCCTCAGATTTTTATAAATCAAATAAAGTATTTAGTGAGCTAAGGGATAAAGTTTTCTATAAATCATGGCAATTTATTGAACATAAATCTGTTTTACCTGTAAATTCAAACGTTTACCCATTTGAGTTTATGAAAGATTATATAGATGAACCATTAATTCTAGTAAAGGATGAAGAGGAAAATTTTAAATGTTTAACAAATGTTTGTACACACAGAGCAAATATAATAGTTAACGATCGATGTAATTTAACTGATTTAAGATGTATGTATCATGGTAGAAAGTTTCATTTAGATGGAAAGTTTAAATCTATGCCTGAATTTGATGATGCAAAAAATTTTCCTAGAGAAGACGACAATTTAAAGGAATTCTCCATTAGTAATTTTGGTCCATTTATGTTTGTGGGTTTAGAGCCTAAATATGATATTCAAAAGATATTTGACGAAATCTCAACTAGAGTTAGCTTTATACCCCTAGATAAGCTTCAATTTAGAGGAGACTTATCCAAAGATTATATTGTTAACTCTCACTGGGCACTTTATTGTGACAACTACTTGGAAGGATTTCATATTCCGTTTGTGCATAATGATCTAAATAGTGTTCTTGATTATGGAGATTATGATACAGAAATATATGATAATTATAATTTGCAGGTTGGCTATGCTAAGGATGGTGAAGAAACATTTGAAACTCCTAAATCACATATTGATTATGGAAAAAATGTTGCAGCATACTATTACTGGCTTTATCCAAATATTATGCTTAATTTTTATCCATGGGGATTATCAATTAATATTGTAAAACCCATTAATATTAAAAAAACAAAAGTTCAATTTTTATCATATGTATATGATGAATCAAAACTAGATTTAGGAGCAGGGGCTTCATTAGACAAGGTTGAAAGAGAAGATGAATTTGTTGTAGAGGGTGTTCAAAAAGGTATCAACTCAAAATTTTATAAAGCTGGCAGATTCTCTCCTTCTAAAGAAAAAGGTGTTCATCATTTTCACACTTTATTATCAAACTCATATAACTCATAATTATGAAAAAATATTTATTAATTTATATCCTTACTATTAATTTCTTAACAGCTCAAAATTATGAAGTAGATAAAGATAGAATTATAGACTTATTTGAAAATTTAAAACAATTAGGTACAAATGAAAATGGAGGAAATGATCGAATTGCATATAGTGATTATGATATAGAGGCAAGAAAATATCTTTCAAATAAGTTAGAAAATATAGGAGCAAAGGTTTATACAGATTTTGCAGGTAATCTGATCGCCATTTATAATCCTTCAAATAGTAAGTTAAAACCTATTTCATTTGGATCTCATATCGATGCTGTTCCAAACGGTGGTCATTATGATGGTCAAGTTGGAGTTATAGCTTCCGTCGAAGTACTACAAACTATTCACAATAAAAAAATTAAAGTTAAGCACCCTCTAGAACTATTGGTATTTACAAATGAAGAAGGTGGTGTTTTTGGAAGTAGAGCATTAGCAGGAAAAATAAATAATGAAACATTAGAGGTTGTTACTGCTTCCGGTTACTCAAACAGAGAAGGAGTTGATCGCATTGGTGGAAATTCGCAAAGAATTTTTGAAGTAAAAAGAAAACTTGGAGATATTCATGCATTTATTGAAATGCACATTGAGCAGGGGAATAACTTATATAGTAATAATATTGATATTGGAATAGTCAATGGGATTGTAGGTCTTAAGTGGTGGAATGTTGAGATTGAAGGATTCTCTAATCATGCAGGTACAACACCAATGAATCAAAGACAAGATGCTATGATTGCAGCTGCAAAATTTGTTTTAATGGTAAATGAAACTGTAAATTCTTTTGAAGGAACTCAAGTTGGTACTGTAGGAAGAATCTCAGCCCTACCAGGGGTTCCAAACGTTATTCCAGGAAATGTTAATCTAAGTCTTGAGCTTAGAGATTTAAGCTCAGAAAAAATTTCCATGATTTACAATAAGATTATAGAAAACACAAAGCTAATTGAGAGTGAAACAAAGACCTCCTTTTCTTTCAGTCCAATTGATGCAACAGGAGACCCAGCATTAATGGACAATAGATTAATGAATGTAATTGAGCAGATTTCTGAAAGTTTTGGTTATAGCTCAGTAGTTATGCCAAGTGGAGCAGGACATGATGCTCAAGATATGGCTATAATAGCTCCATCTGCTATGATTTTTGTACCAAGTAAGGATGGAATTAGTCACTCTCCAAAGGAATTTACTGATTTTGATATGATAAAAAAAGGGACTGATGTAATGCTTAATTCAATATTGAAATTTGATAACTTAAAAATAGATTAAATATGAAAAGACTTTTAATATACTTTACAATAGTTATCTCCTCTTTTTCTTATTCTCAAAAGAAAGCACTTGTTGGAGGTACATTAATTGATGGCTATGGAAATACCCCAATAACAGATAGCGTTATTTTAATTGATGGAGATATAATAACAGGGGTTGGAACAATTGAGACTCTAAGCATACCTGATAGTTATGAAATTATAAGTACTGAGGGAATGTCTGTATTACCTGGATTATGGGATATGCATGTTCACTTAATGATAAATGGACACTCAGACTATGGTTATTGGGATAGGACCTATCCTGAATTATTTCAAGATGTGATTATGCCTTCTTCTGCTCATCAATTATTAATGGCTGGTGTTACTAGTGCAAGAGATCTTGGAGGCCCTCTTCAAGAAAGCATCAATGTGAGAGATAAAATTAACTCAGGGGAAATACCTGGACCTACTATGTATGTTAGTGGTCCATTCATTCAAAAAAAACCATATCCAGGAACTGAGCTTTTTAGATGGGGAGTAGATGGAGAGAAAGATGCTAGAAAAAAAATTAGAATTTTGGCCGATGCAGGTGTTGATTGTATAAAACTTATTGACCAGGACCAGATGACATATGAGGAGTTAAGTGCAATTGTAGATGAAGCTCATAAACATAATCTTAAAGTTATTGCTCATTCTCATCGTCCAGAAGAAATTAGACTTGGTTTAAAAGCCGGAATAGACAATTTTGAACATACAGGATTATCATCAGCTCCAAGATATCCAGATGACGTAATTGAGATGATAAATGAAAGAACTGCACAAATGAATATAGGACCATTATTTTGGACTCCAACTATAGAGGGGCTATATAATTATACAGATTTAATTGATAGTAATGAGCACCTTGATAATGAATCTTGGCATCTTGGACTACCTGATTCAATAATTACCGATATAAAAAATTCAATCAAAAAACCTGGTGAGTTACCATACTTCCAGCTAACTCCTATTAGAAAACCAACTCTTAAAACAAAGTTTAATCAACTAAGAGAGGCAGGAGTTGTTATGCTAATTGGAACTGATAGTGGAATACCTATGAAGTTTCACTCGCAGAGTACATGGAATGAATTAGATGTATGGGTAAATGTAATGGGTGTAGATCCACTTGATGCAATTAAATCAGCTACATATTGGCCATCTTTTTTTATGGGGGTTGACAATAAAGTTGGAACAATTTCAGTTGGTAAACAAGCAGATATAATTGCTGTAAAAGGAAATGTTTTAAAATATATTTCTCTGCTACAAAATGTGAGTTTTGTAATGAAAAAAGGAGAAGTCGTAAAGAGATAAATTTAACTTTTTACTATATGTTTAATAATTTTCTCTGAATGATCACGAGAATTTTCAATAAACCACTTATTAGTTTTAAGTCCACCACAAATTACTCCTGCTAAATAGACTCCATTTACGTTTGTTTCCATAGTATCCTCGTTATATTCTGGAGTTTTAAACTCATCACCATTTATATTTACTCCAAGTTTTTTAAGTATCTCGTAATTAGGTTGATAACCCGTCATAGCTAATACAAAATCATTATCAATCTCAGTTTTGCCTTTTGGAGATTTTATAATTATAGATTTCTCTTTAATCTCTTTTATTTCAGATTCGTAGTGTGCTTTTATCTCTCCACTTTTTATTCGATTAACTATATCAGGTCTAACCCAATATTTAATATTTTCACCAATTTCTTTTTCTCTGATAATCATTGTAACACTATTTGCACCCTTTCTATAAGTATCAAGAGCAACATCAACAGCTGAATTACCAGCTCCAACTATTGCAATGTTCATTTTATAATAAGGATGTGATTCATTATAATAATGTAGAACCTTACTAAGCTCTTCCCCAGGAATATTTAATAGATATGGAATATCATAAAATCCAGTACATATGATAATTTTATTTGATTTAATAATTCCGTTTTGAGTATTTAACTCAAAATGTGATGTTTTATTTTTTATATCTAATACTTCGTTGTATAAATCAAGGTCAAGACTCCATGAGTCACAAACTCTTCTGTAATATTCTAGTGCTTCAGTTCTTGTGGGCTTAACATTATGTGAGATAAATGGGATATCTCCAATTTCTAGTTTATCAGAAGTAGAAAAAAAAGTTGTATTGACAGGATAGTTATAAATTGAATTGACAAGCATTCCTTTATCAATTATTTTATAATCTAAATTATTTTTTTTTGCTTCGATTCCACAAGCTAGACCAATTGGTCCAGCACCAATAATTATTAAGTCTTTCATAACATAAGTATGGACAAATTTATTTAATTTTGCTTACTAATTTTAATTTCTACCATTGAATAATTTAGTAATAATTGGGCATCCAGATAAAAACTCTTTTTGCCACAATGGAATCTTTAAAACTATATCAAAGATTCTTGATGACCATCCAAATCAAAAACTTCAGACTGTGGATTTATATGAAGATAAACTTCATAGAGATAAAAAAGAATTAATAGAAAAATATAAGGATCTGGTAACTTGGTCAGACAGAATATATTTTATCTCTCCAGTTTGGTGGTTTAGACTAACTCCGAAAATGGAAACATTTTTTGATGAAGTATTTACGCCCGGTTTTGCATATGAGTTTGTAAATATTACTAAGACATATGCCTATCCTAGATCATTTCTTAAAAAGAAAAAAATAAGATGTTATCTTACTCATGGTGCTCCCTCTCTTCCGGTTAAAACTATATATCTAAATTCAGTAAAACTTAGACTTGTACTTGGAGTATTTACTTTTGTCTTTGGCTGGGGTGGTAATTGGAGTAACACTAAGCAATTTTGGTCAGTTCCATTTGTATCAGAAAAGAAAAGAATGAAATATCTTAGAGTAGTTGAAAAAGATTTAAGAAGAGATTGTAAAAAATAAGTAAACTTTTCTAAATCTTTTCTTTCTAATTTTAATAAATTATTGATATGAATCGATTTGTTTACTTTTTACTCATTTTACTTATTTCTTGTTCTGACAGGGTTTCAATTATTGAAAATCAAGATTTTATTGAGATTAAAAATCGAGGAGGTAAAACATTAGGATATGATCCTCAATCTGGAGTAGAAATTTTAATTATTGATAATTTAGCTTTCAAAGATCTAAATAAAAACAATGAATTAGATGGTTATGAAGACTGGAGATTACCTGTTGAAGATAGGGCTGAAGACTTAGCTAGAAAATTAACAATAGAAGATATTGCTGGATTAATGCTTTACAGTTCTCATCAATCAATTCCTGGGGAGAGTCAAGGTTGGCGTTCTGCAAAATATGATGGACAATCATTTGATGAGAGTGGAGCGGAACCCAGTGATTTATCGGATGAGCAAATAAAATTTATAAAAGAAGATAACCTTAGACATGTTTTAATTACAAGTGTTAAGAACTCAACCGTAGCAGCTAAATGGAATAATAATATTCAATCTCTTTCTGAATCAATTGGATTTGGAATTCCTGTAAATATTAGCTCTGATCCTAGACATGGAGATGACTCATATGCTGAATTTACAGCAGGTCAAGGCGGAAGAGTATCGTCCTGGCCAAGCTCACTTGGATTATCAGCAAGCTTTGATCCTAATCTTATGCAAGAATTTGGAAGAGTTGCCTCTATTGAGTATAGATCTTTGGGGATTGCAACTGCATTATCTCCTCAAATTGATCTTGCATCAGATCCAAGATGGGGAAGGTTTGAAGGAACAATGGGTGAAGATCCAAATTTAGTATCGGATATGGCTAGATCATATGTGGATGGATTTCAATCTACTAAGACAAATGGGTGGGGAGTTAACAGTGTAAATACTATGATTAAACATTGGCCTGGTGGTGGAACAGGAGAGGGAGGAAGAGATGGACATTATGGCTTTGGCTCTTACGCAGTATATCCTGGAGATAATATTGAAGAGCACATGAAAATCTTTACAGATGGTGCATTAAATCTTAACGGAAATACCTTAAAGGCTTCTGCTATAATGCCATATTATACAATTGCTGTGGGCAATGGAGAAAAAGTGGGATCAGCTTATAATAGCTATTTAATTAGTAATATACTTAGAGAAAAATATCAATATGATGGAGTATTATGTACTGATTGGGGAATAACAGGTGATGCATTTGCAGTTGATGTTTTTTTCTCTGGAAAGAGTTTTGGTGTTGAGAACCTAACAGTTGCAGAAAGACATTACAAAGCTCTTATGGCAGGTATGGATCAATTTGGTGGTAACAATGATATGATTCCAGTACTTGAAGCATTTGAAATTGGAGTTAAAGAGTATGGTGAAGAATACATGAGAAAAAGATTTGAGAAGTCTGCCGTCAGGTTATTAAAAAATATTTTTAATGTTGGACTTTTTGAAAACCCTTATTTAGACCCATATAAATCAAGTAAAGTAATTGCTTCTGAAGAATTTGATAAAATGGGTAAAGAAGCACAAAAAAAATCAATAGTAATGTTAAAAAATGATGAAAATTCTTTGCCTATAACTTCAAGAAAAAAAGTTTATATGCCAATGAGAAAAGTTCCAAAAAGTATCAATTTTTTTGGACAAGAAACTCCTGAGAGTATGGAGCATAAATTAAATATCTTGACTGTCGAAGAGTATTACGATGTTGTTGATGATCCTGGTGAAGCTGATTTTGCAATAGTAAGTATTGAAAGTCCCGACAGTGGTTATGGATATAATAAATTAGATTTAGATATGGGAGGTAATGGCTATTTCCCAATTAACCTTCAATATAGCCCTTACACTGCTAATTTTGCAAGAGAAGTAAGTATTTCGGGAGGCAGTATTTTTGAAGACTTTAACAACAGATCTTACAACAATAAAAATATTAAAACAAAAAATGAGTCTGATATGAAGCTTGTTCATGAGACTTATAAATTGATGAATGGTAAACCTTTAATTTTAATTGTAAGGGTTTATAACCCATTGGTTTTTTCTGAAATCGAGCCATATGCTTCATCAATTTTAGTTGACTTTGGTGTAGAGTCAAAATCAATGTTGGAATTATTATCAGGAAAATTTGAACCATCAGGATTACTTCCCTTCCAAATGCCTATTGATATGAAAACTGTAGAACTTCAAAAAGAAGATATTCCACGTGATATGATTCCTTATATTGATTCAAAAGGTAATGAATATGATTTTGCATATGGAATGAATTGGAAAGGAGTAATAAATGATAAACGAGTCAAAAAATATAAATAAACATTCATATTGATTCGAGAAGCAAAATTCTGTAATACTAAGAAAAATAGATATTTTCTAAAAAGAGAATGGGATAATTCTAAAGGGTTACTTCTATATATTATGTTGAATCCTTCAGTTGCTGATGAAATAAAAGACGATCCAACAATTCGTCGTTTGATAAATTTTACAAAGAAGTTTGACTATGGTGGATTTTTAGTTGGTAATATTTTTACAAAAATCACACCAAATCCAAAAGATATTGATAGATCAAAAGGAATATCAGATAAAAACTTTGAAGAGCTTTTTAAATTAATAAATAAAGTTGATCAAATAGTTTATGCATGGGGTAATACCGTTGAAGAACCTAAACTATTAAAAGAATTAGTTTTAAGTCCTAAATGTTTTGGAAAAAATCTTAATGGAACTCCAAAACACCCACTATATATCCCTAAAAATTCTAAGCTTATTGCTTACAGATAATTAATTAATTGAAGTTCTTTGAATTTTTTGACTAAAAAGTCAGAGTATCTAATAAAGCCAAGATCTGTAAAATGGACTGCATCAACAGTTCCTTCAAAATCGTCTCCTAGAGCACTTTGGGTCTCTAGATAAAAAATATTGTTATACCCATTATTAATCATTTTATCATATTGAGTTTTTAATGCATTATTCATTTCACTAGTTCCCTTAATTGCATTTTTGTCCAATGCGGTAAGAGGGGATGTGAATAAATCAACTAGGATTATAGGTGTATTAGGATCCTTGCTTCTAATAGTATCAATTAAAGGAATTGTATTGCTTGAAACCAGATCGGGATACATGTTAGGCATACATTCTATTACATAAAAAATCGGATTTGAATCGGATATTAAATTAGCTATTGGTTCCTCCATTCTTCCATTACCACTAAATCCAAAATTAATGACATCTCGATCAAGCTGTCTTGATATTATATTAGTATGAGCCATTCCAGGTCTTGATGCACACGCCCCTTGAGTTATACTTGTTCCATAAAAAACGATTGGTTTTTTTTCATTGCTCTTAGGCTTCTTTACATAACTTAAACTATCAACTCCAATTTCAATATTTTTTATACCATCATATAGTGGAAGGAATACCTTGTATTCTCTTAACTCATTATCCATATTTTCAACAAGTTTATATTCATTGTTAAAACCTACAGGTACTCCAGTATTTATATATTGCCACTCGTCATTATCCTTAAAATATAAATCAACTCCTTTAATTCCAGTATCTGGCATATGATCCATACTGAAATTATTGAGTACTTCCCATTTTGCAGTTATTACAGATGAGTTTGAAAGGAACCTAATTGATAATCCAGATGAATGTTTTGATAAATCCCAAACAGGTTCTCTTACTATTTCTTTATATGAGGCTGGTAATCTATCATATCTATTTTCTTTTAATGAATCATGAATAAAAGTACCTTCTAAAAGGAATGATTCTTCTCCATAATATTTAATGTTATTAAAGTCACATGAGTATAATATGTTATTACAATTTTCCTCTTGACATCCAATAAGAAAAAGTAATGATAAGCAAAGAAATATTCTTTTCACTTTCTAAATTCTTAGGCTAATTAATAAATTTTATCATTTGATTAGCAATTAATTTATTGCCCTGTTCATTGAGGTGAACTCCATCAGTAGTTAAAATTCCAGCTGCATCATTATTTATGTTATTTTCAGCTAAATAATCCATGAAAATTTTTCTAAGATCAAGTAATTCAGTTTCGTATTCATTTGAAAGTTTTCTTACAACTTCAGAAAATGTATCAAGGTCACCATTCATCTTCTCCATTGTTTCGACATCTTTAAACTGATTACCAAGCACAAAATCTCCAGTATTCTCACCAATTACAGTTGGAGTACACAAAACTATTTTTGAGCCTAGTGACTTTATATCAGATATAATTGTTCTTAATCCTTTTTCATATAGATCAATATCGGAACCAGTGCCAAAATCATACTTATGCCAGACATCATTTATGCCAATGTATATAAATACTATATCTGGATTAAGATCTATTACATCTGCTTTATATCTTGTAAGAAGATTAGAAACTTTATGTCCACCAATTCCTTTACCAACAAGTTCAAATTCTTCTTGACTTAGATTTTGTCTCAATAAACTAATAAAACCATCGTCAAAACTTTCTCCTTGCTCAGTTATAGAATCACCTAAAAAAATAATTTTTGTTGATTGATTTTCTGTCCTGTCATCACAACTTGCAAGTAACAATGCTGAAATTAAAAAAATAATTTTCCTCATTATTAAAGCTCTCTAATTTTTATATTTCTATATCTAACATCCCATCCGTGATCTTGTAGACCAATTTTACCAGTTTTAAATTTTCCAAAAAAAGGAGCGTATGTGAAATACGGATGGTCAGGGACTAAGCCTTTAAAATATTCATCATTACTAAATTTTGATCGAGAAACCATTTCATCCCACTCAGGTCCATATAGTGGAAAAGAGTAGACAAACTCACCATTAAATGTTACTGACCCCTTATTTTTCTCATGATCAATTTTCAAAAGTAAATGATTCCATTCTCCATGAGGGTTAAATTTAATTTTTCCAATTGGCTTCATGTCATATAAAGCAGGAGCTTGATGATATAAAGTATTTGGACAACAAAAATTATCATTGTCGAGTACTTGAATTTCAGGTCCAGTTTTCCATGCTGCATCAACTTCTGGTATCTCTACTACTTTAAAAAAAATCCCACTATTTCCTCCCTTTGGAATTTTCCATTCTATTGATAATTCAAAGTTTGTATAAGATTTATCTGTAACTATATCATTACCCCAACTAACATTATCATTCTTTGATTTGAGAACCATTTCCCCATTTTCGATATACCAAGCATCACTCATCTTATCCTTATTATACTGATGCCATCCATTAAATGTTTTTCCGTCAAAAAGATATGTCCACTCAGAATTTTGAGAAAAACTAAATGAACTTATAAGCAAAAAAAATAGAATTGATTTTTTCATAATTTCTAAGTTAATAAAAGAAAACAAATAAAGGAAAATGATAGCCTAACTAGTTATAATAATTTAGTTTAAGTCCTATGATTTTTTATTCCCCTAATTAATTGTTTTGAACACATATATCCAGGTGTCCCGGCTACACTTCCACATGGAAAACTACCTGCGCCACAGTAAAAAATATTTTCATACCCATAGTATGAGTAAAAATTATCCTTTTTATTACTAAATGTTCTTTTTTCAAAATTCTGATTTCCATTTAATGTTGTATGATCAATATTCCCTTTTGGGAATAAAAAAGTTTCATTTAAATCCATTGGAGTTAAAAACTTTGAAAAGACTAAATCTTCAGGATTTTCAATATGAGGTATCACTGTTGAAATAATTTTTTCCTTTACTTTATCTAGGCTTAATGCCTTTTTGTTATAGCTTAGATTTTTTGTGAAGAATATTAATTTATCAAAATCTTCATTGTTATTCATTTTTCTTTGAGCACTACCTTCTGGATAGATTTGTATAAATCCCGGAAAGTAATTATCTAAATCTTTTAGTGCGTTTTGACTTGCATTTTCAAAGCTTTCTAATGTATCAACAGAGAAAATAAATCTAAAGGAATCTGAATAATTATCTGAATCTTTCCACCTAACAGGGTTCTTGAAAAACGCTGTTACTTTTCCACTTGTTCCAATTAAGTCAAGATTAATATCATTTTTAAAACCTTTTAGGAATTTTGATGGACTTACTGGATCTGTTGCAAAAATTAACTGATCATAGTTTAATTTAAAGTCTTTGTTTTTCTTTGAAAATGAAATATAGTTTTTATCATTGTCAATCTCTTGAATGTTGGACTCTAAATAAAATTTTACACCTAGATCTTGATTTATTTTTGTCAAATCTTCAGTTATTTTCCAAATACCAGTCCTAACAAATCCCCAGTATCCATCATATACTGACCCTGAATCCATTAAGGGAATAGTAAATGCTGTACCAGGATCATGTATCGAAGCAGGGCCACTCTCTATTACAGTCATCCCCATGTATAATTTTGTTTTTTCAGAAGAGAAATAATGATCAAGTAAGTCTTTTGCATTTCCAGTAATCCATAGCCTTGTTAATTCCTTTCCTAAATAATCCTTTGCTAGATCAATTGATGGACTTGTACCATTTTTGTATAATTCTTGAATGAACTTAATTACTTTATTCTCATCATTTCTAAACTCATTGACCTTTCCAGTCTCCCCCCATTTTTCTCTAAGTTCTTCTTCCAATTTAATGTGATCTTGATATATTTTAGTAGAACTTTCTTTATCGTTAAAGTAAACCAGCTTTGGATTCTTTGGATAATAACCTTGAACTACTTTACTGAGACCGGTTTCTTCGAAAATAAAATCTGGCATCATACCGAGCACAGTAGCCCCATAAGCAAAATCAATTTTTTTATTTCCAATCTCAACGGTATCTTTTATACACGCACCTCCTGTATGAGGTTTTTTTTCAATTACACTTACATCAAAACCATTCTTTACAAGATAGTTTGCAGCAACTAATCCATTTATCCCTGCCCCAACGATTATAACCTTATTCATAATTATTAACTAATATATTAATATTTAGATTCTATATAAATCAAAAAAGGAGATCAAATGATCTCCTTTTAGAAATGAAAATAATAGAAGTTATTATCTCATTGAAAAATCTCCGTAGGCTCCAGTTCCATGTTCAGCAATATCTAAACCTTTGTCTTCTTCCTCTTCAGAAACTCGTAGTCCCATAATTGACTTAACTGCTAATCCAATTATAAATGTACAGACTACACAGAAAACACCAACTATTCCAACACTAGCAAGCTGAACCATAAATTGATCAAATCCAGCAGAAGCTCCAAAAATACCTACTGCAAGTGTACCCCAGATTCCTGCAAATAAATGAACTGGAATTGCTCCAACAGGATCATCTAATTTACACTTATCTAATAAGGCAACACCAAGGACAACAATGACTCCACCTACTATACCTATTATAATAGCTTCAGTTGGACCCATCTGATCTGCACCAGCTGTAATACCAACCAAACCACCTAAAACACCGTTCATAAACATTGTAATGTCTAAATTCTTGTAAAGAATTCCAGAAAATAATGCAGCTCCAAGACCACCTGCTGCTGCTGCTAAACAAGTTGTAACAAGTACAAGTGATGTATTAGCAGGGTCTGCTGATAAAACAGATCCTCCATTAAATCCAAACCATCCTAACCAAAGAATTAGAACACCAGCAGCTGATAGAGGTATGTTTGAACCTGGAATAGCTTGTGGTTTTCCAGAACTGTCAAACTTTCCTTTTCTTGCGCCCAATAAATAGATTATAATTAATGCTCCCCATCCTCCAACAGAGTGGACAAGAGTTGATCCAGCAAAGTCGTAAAAACCAACTTCATCAGTTAATGTAGATAAAAATCCTGAACCCCATTGCCATGAACCTACAATAGGATAAACTATTGTAACATAAAGTAAAACAATTAACATAAATGAGTTAATTTTAATTCTCTCAGCAACTGCACCCGAAATAATAGTTCCAGCTGTTGCAGCAAACATTCCTTGGAATAGGAAGTCTGTCCAGTAAGTATAACCTTCATTATATGCAAGATCAGCAGCAACTGCTGCATCAAGTCCTGGTCCTGCAAATCCAAGTATACCATTACCAATAATATTAAAGTCTCCAGGATACATTAAGTTAAAACCAATAAGGCAATATGCTATTAGTCCCATTGTGATTATAAAGAAGTTCTTAAATAAAATATTAATTGTATTCTTCTGTCTTGTTAGTCCGATTTCTAAAAACGAAAATCCAAGATGCATAAAAAACACCAATGCTGCACAGAGCATCATCCAAACATTATTTGTTGTAAGTAATTCCATAATTTTTAATTAAATGATTTGTTTCCTTTTTCTCCTGTTCTAATTCTGTAAGCTTCTTCGCATGGTAAAATAAAAATCTTACCATCACCTACGTTGCCTGTAGCACCAGAATTAATTATGGCATCTACAGTAGCATCTACAAAAGAGTCTGATACAACAATTGACAAATATCTTCTTTGAATATCCTTTGTGCTGTATGTAATTCCTCTATAAACCTTTCCTATTTTTTCATTTCCAACACCAGTGACATCCCAGTAGCTGAAAAAGTAAACCTCTGCATCATGCAGAGCTTTAACGACTTCGTCAAATTTTGACTTTCTAATAATTGCTTCTATTTTTTTCATAATGATCTAATTTAAAAACTAATTCCAAAAACTAAAAAAGCTGCTTCTGCTTCTGGATTTAGAATAAATGATCCGAATACCGGAAGTGAGAATGAGTCTGAAATTTGCAGTTCTTTGGAACCACTAAAAGACATATTTACAATTCCGCTACCACCATTTGCATACCATGCATCTCCTTGATCATCTCCATAACCTATTGCAATATCAACTGGTCCTGCAGCAAATCCAAGTTCAACATATAGTGCCTCTACTTCGGTGAAATACCCAGCCAATAAATCAACTCCCATAATAGATGTTGATCCACTTATTTCAGTATAGTCTCCTTGAAAGAAACCATATTCTCCGTCACTATATACTCCTCCATCACTAGGGAAAGTATAGTTAGTAACTGTTAATGCGAGTGGACCAAAATCATAACTTATGTAAGCGTCTAATTCATTTCCACCACCTTGAGCTGTTGTTGGGAAGCTCCCCCAAATTCCAGCCTCTAAATTTCCAGATCCAAGAGTCATATATGGCTGAATGTGAGCCCCTGATCCAAATTGCGTACCTCTCCAGACATAAGAACTAACAAGGTCTGCACCAAAGTCTTGTGAATAAGAAATATTCGTAGATAAAAGTGCAATCAATGAGAAAACCCCAATTCTTAAAGTTCTAGATAAGTGTAATTTAAATTGATTCATAATTTCAAATTATTTGATTAAACGAACCAAATCTAAATTATACTACGTCCAAATAATTTTAATTAATGAGGAATTATTCCATTTTTATGAAAATGATATTTTGGAATAAGATTTTTTTATAAAAAGGAAATTTGAGTAGTTCTTTTTTTAGAATTTTCTAAAATTAAGATTCAATCTTTGTAACTAATTTCAAACAATATTTCATTTCTTCTATTGTAGAATTTTGTTGGAGCATCGTATGAAAGAACATAAAAGTCGCTAATTATTTCAAGTCCATTATTTTCAAGAATAGATTTGAGTTCATTCCTGTGCTTTTGAATTTTATTAGCATTTGAGTACCCTGAATATCTAATTGCTGCAAAATACTTTGGACTAGTAATATAAGCTTCTAAGTCTTTATCATTAGGAATAGGAAGGCCTTCCGATAAGTATTTTTTTGGAAGAACAAACTCCATTGTTTTATTTTGATCATACATGTATACAGGAGTAGTCATAGCAATCTCTTGGTTTTCTTGATTGTTACCAGCAATATATCTAAAGAGTTTTCCAAAATTATTATTTCTATTCTGTTCGGCAGAAACCTTTATCATAGCAGCACTAGGATAAAATCTTATTTCAGCATTATCAATTTGATCTATAACTTGATATTCCTGTGTCTCATATTTTTGTGCCATAAGCATTGATGAGTTTAAAAATATAATTGTAATTAAAAAATTAAATTTAGAAATTGTATTAATCATGCGACAAATATAAATAGTCATTTGTCTTAAAAAACCAATCCAATGCTGTTTAGGATATTCTTAACATCTATATTTTTTTTCGTTCTTAATGGATGTGATAATCAAATTCAAATCATTGATAAACCAATTATATTTAATCAAGAAAGGATTAATCTCACTAAAGAATATTTTAAACAGAGATATGATTTAGAGAGAGATACTATTTTAATAACTCCAAAAATTATAGTTCTTCATTGGACAGTTATTCCTACAATGGAAAAAACTTTTGAAGCTTTTAATAGCCCATATCTACCTTCCTGGAGGCCAGATTTAGAAAATGTTAGTGGGTTAAATGTATCTTCACAATTTTTAGTAGATCAAGATGGTTCAATATATAGACTAATGCCTGAAAACTATATGGCAAGACACGTAATTGGCCTAAATCACTCGTCTATTGGTATTGAAAATGTTGGAGGAAATGACACGTTACCATTAACTGATATGCAAGTTGAAGCAAATATTAAACTTGTTAAATACTTAAAAAATAAATTTCCAACAATAGACTATCTAATCGGCCATTACGAGTATACAAATTTTGAAGGACATGAACTTTGGCTTGAAGTCGATGATAACTACAGGACAGAAAAAGTAGATCCAGGAGAAAAATTTATGAACTCAGTAAGAAAAGAAGTCAAAGATTTAAACTTTCTTAAACTTCCTAATTAATATTTTGTAACAAAGTCCTCCCTCAAGATTTTTTTAAAATATTTTAAAAATAAATCACAGTTTGATTTGCTAAAAATTAAAGGAGGTTTAATCTTAATTACATTATTAAATGGGCCATCAACACTAGACAGGATTCCAAAATCCTTTAACCTATTTATAATGTATTGAGCTTCCTCGCTTTGCGGTTTGTTGTCATAATCAAGAAATTCAATACCTAAAAAAAGTCCTTGACCTCTTACATCTGCAATAATCCTATTTTCTTCTGCCAGTTTTTTAAGTTCTTTTTTAAAGTAATCTCCAACCACTCTAGCATTTTTCTGAAGATTTTTTTTCTTAACAGTTTTAAGAACTTCTAGTGCGATTGAACACGAAACAGGATTTCCTCCAAATGTGTTAAAAAACTCCATTCCATTTGCAAAACTCTCTGCAATTTCTTTAGTGCAAACAACTACTCCAACTGGATGGCCATTTCCTATAGGTTTTCCAACTGTAATAATATCAGGAATAACATTATGTTCTTGAAAACCCCAAAAAGTTTTACCCATTCTTCCACATCCTACTTGAACCTCATCTGATATACAAACACCTCCATTTTTTCTAACTTCTCTGTAAGCCTTTTTTAAAAATCCTTTGGGCAGTTCTACTTGACCTCCACAACTTATAATTGGCTCTATAATAAATCCGCCAAGCCCTCTTTTCTTCAGTTTAATTTTTTTTATTTGTTTTCTTACTTCATTAACATATTTATCTTCTTTTGTATCTCCGTTATATTTTCCATTAAAATTATTTGGAATAGGAATTACGTGAGTATTTTCAGGTGCTCCACTACCACCTTTTCCATCAAATTTGTATGATGAAATGTCAACACATATATTAGTATTTCCGTGATAACCATGTTGAGATACTATTATGTCATTGTTTCCTGTATGAGCTTTCATCATCCTTATTGCTAATTCATTAGCTTCACTTCCTGAGTTAACATAGTGAACAACATTTAGTTCATTAGGTAGGGTGCTAAGTATTTCTTTTGTAAGATGGTTTATGTTTTCATGTAAATATCTAGAGTTAGTATTAAGAACTGACATTTGACTTTTACCAACACTTACTACTTCCTCATTTTCATGCCCTACATGAGCAACATTATTTACTGTATCTAAATATTTGTTGCCTTTATGATCAATTAAATAAACTCCTTCTCCACGGACTATCCTAATTGGTTTATTGTAATGAAGTTTAAGACTTTTTCCTATATGTTTTTTTCGATAATCTATTATCTGAGTATTAGTCTGATTTGTAATTGATTTCAGTCCTTTTTTCTTAAATAGAATATTTGGATCTGGACATATATCTTTCCAAACATCTTCTTGCTTTGAATAACATACACCTGGATAATCAACTTTAAAGTTTAACATGGAAAGCATAATTTGGAAATGAAGATGAGGTGCCCAATTTCCATTCTCAGGATAATTTGCAACCTCTGCAATTATTTCTCCCCTCTTAACTCTTGAGCCTATTTTATTCTTCAAAACGCTATCTACTGAGTTATGTCCGTATAATGTAAAAAATTCAAAGTCCTCAACATAATGCTTTATAATTACTAGTCCTCCATATTCTTTATTTCCCTTATCA
>CACEKL010000014.1 GCA_902560025.1 uncultured Bacteroidota bacterium
CTGACTATGTTTTTAAACTTTGGTTAGCACATGGTGTTACAACTGTCCGAGAACCAGGTGGAAGAGGTATTGACTTTAGTCTAGATTTAAAAAATAAGAGTAACAAAAATGAAATTATAGCTCCAAGACTTGTTATTTATTCAGGTTTTGGTTCAGGTTATACTAGTGAAATAAGTAATCCAGATCAAGCTAGAGAATGGGTAAGATTTAATGCGAAGAAAGGTGCAGATGGTATAAAGTTTTTTGGAGCTGAACCTGATATAATGATTGCTGCTTTAGATGAAAATAATTCATTAGGACTTGGATCAGCTATGCATCATGCACAACTAAATGTAGTAAGATGGAATGTGTTAAATTCAGCTAGAGCTGGACTAACATCAATGGAACATTGGTATGGTTTACCAGAGGCTCTCTTTGATGATAAAATTGTACAGAATTATCCTTATTATTATAATTATTCCAATGAGCAACATAGGTTTGAAGAAGCTGGTAGACTTTGGGATCAGGCTGCAAAACCTGGCTCGGAACATTGGAATAATGTAATGAATGAATTAATTGAACTAGATTTTACACTAGATCCAACTTTTAATATTTATGAGGCTAGCAGAGACCTTCAAAGAGCTAGAAGAGCTGAATGGCATGAAGAATATACTTTACCAAGTTTATGGGAGTTTTATCAACCTAGTAGAATATCTCATGGATCCTATTGGCATTTTTGGGGTACAGAACAAGAAGTTGCGTGGAAAAAGAATTTTAATCTATGGATGAATTTCGTAAATGAATATAAAAATAGAGGAGGTAGAGTAACAGTTGGGTCAGATTCTGGATTCATTTTTCAACTCTATGGATTCGCTTACATAAGAGAATTAGAGTTATTAAGAGAGGCAGGATTCCATCCGCTTGAAGTTGTTATGTCAGCTACATTAAAAGGCGCAGAAGCACTAGGTATGGATAAAGAAATTGGTTCAATAGAAATAGGTAAAAAAGCTGATTTTGTCTTGGTTGAAGAAAATCCACTTGAAAATCTTAAGGTTTTATATGGGACTGGAGCTATAAAGCTTAATAAAGATAATGAAGTCGAAAGAGTGGGAGGTGTTAAGTATACAATTAAAGATGGTATTGTTTATGATTCAAAGCTACTATTAGAAGATGTTAGAAAAATGGTTAGAAAAAGTAAGGATGAATTAAATTATGAAATATATCAACCTGGAGAAGAAAAAGATTGGACATCAAATAAGGAAAGAAATATAGATTAGTCACTCATTCCTATAAACTCAAACATCTTTAAATTAAAAATATCAGGTTTTTCAACATTTACCACATGACCACAGTTTGGTATTACGAAAAGCTTAGAATTCTTATGATTTTTTAATATTTCCTTGACAGAGGGTAAGAACATGTAGTCCTGATCACCCATTATGTAGTAAGTTGGAATTTGTATTTCAATTTGTCTAAAAAATTTCAATAAAGGGACTAATTCAGTAGTTAATTGAAACCATCTTTTAAATTCTTTTTGATAAAGCTTTTTTGCTTCCTTAACAAATAAGAGCCTAGATTCTTTATGATTATTATTAGGCATTACTATAAATGCAAAAAGTTTATATATCCACATGTAAGGAAGTATTGATTTCGTAGAGTTACCCAGAAACATAAGTACTTTTGATCTAAGATTTAATTTCATTATTGCTCCACCCATTATTAAACTTTTTACTCTAGTTGGATTTTTTTCGGCAAAATTCCTAATTAGAATTGATCCCAAAGAGATACCAACAAAATGAGATTTTTTAATTTTTTCAGCATTTATTACCTCAAGAATATCATTTGTAATTGAATTAAATGTATATTTTTTCTTAAATGGATTAATTGGAATTGATTTTGATTTTCCATGACCTCTTAAATCAAGTAGTAATAAATTATATTTTTTTGAAAAATATTTTATTTGTTTAAACCATATCGTAGAACTACCCCCTGCACCATGAACAAAAGTTATCCAATCTGCATCTTTATTTTTACATAGAAATTTAGTGTAATGAATCATAATTATAGTGCATTAATATAATTTTTCATTTCATCTCTAATTTTTTTTGCTTCTTTAGCAGCACATTCATCGAAATCATCATTAATTGATGCGTAAATAATTGATCTTGATGAGTTGATGATCAATTTTAAATTATTATCCAAACCTTGTTTACATATTTCAGCCATATTTCCTCCTTGAGCTCCAACTCCTGGGATTAAAAGATAAGAATCAGGAACCATATCTCTTATTTTACGAATCTCTTTGGTATTTTTAGCACCAACTACGTACATAATCCTACTACTGTTTTTCCATGTTCTAGATGTTTCTATTACTTTTTGATAAAGCTTGTTATTGTTATCTAAATTAAGTTCTTGAAAATCGTTAGAGCCAATATTTGAGGTTAACGCAAGCAGAAAGACTAACTTATCTTCAATACTTAAAAAAGGCTCAACAGAGTCAGACCCCATATATGGCGAAACTGTTATTGAATCGAAGTTAAGTTCCTCTAAGAAAGCATTAGCATACATTTTTGAAGTATTTCCAATATCTCCTCTCTTTGCATCAGCTATAGTGAATATTTCAGGATAATTTTGATTAAGGTAGTTTGCGATTTTATTAAGAGATTTAAAGCCATTTGCACCATAAGCCTCAAAAAATGCAATATTTGGTTTATAAGCAATTGCATATTCATTAGTAGAGTCAATAATTCTCTTCGCAAATTCAAAGATAGGATCATCTAATTCTAATATTGATTTAGGAATTTTATTTTTATCAATATCAAGACCAATACAAAGAAATGATTTCTTCTTATTTATTTGATCATGTAATTTATTCATTATCATACTTCTCCGGCTTCTTTTAGTCTCTCAGTATTGATATACAATTTAATCTCATCAATTAACTTAGAAACGTCTCCATCTAAAATTTTTGGTAAGTCATAAAGTGTCAAACCAATTCTATGATCTGTAACTCTTCCTTGAGGATAATTATATGTTCTAATTTTTGCTGATCTATCTCCAGATTTTACCAGTTCATTTCTTTTTTTAGAGTCAGATTCCATTCTTTTATTAAGCTCAATCTCATAAAGTCTTGATCTTAGAACTTTCATGGCCTTTTCTTTATTTTTATGTTGAGATTTTTGATCTTGACATTGAGCAACAACTCCAGTCGGCTCATGTGTTAATCTAACCGCCGAGTATGTAGTATTAACAGATTGACCTCCAGGACCAGATGAACAAAAGTAGTCAACTCTTACTTCGTTCATATTAATCTCAACGTCAAATTCTTCGGCTTCAGGCAGGACCATAACAGTTGCTGCAGATGTATGAACTCTTCCTTGAGTCTCTGTTTGAGGAACTCTCTGGACCCTATGAACTCCAGATTCATATTTTAATTCACCATACACATCCTCCCCTGCTATTTCAAATATGACCTCTTTGAATCCTCCAGCTGTTCCCTCACTAGTATCAACAATACTTAAATTCCATTTTTTTTCTTGTGCAAATTTTGTATACATCCTATATAAATCACCCGCAAAAATACTCGCTTCATCTCCACCAGTTCCTGCTCTAATTTCTACCACAACATTTTTCGCATCATCCGGATCTTTGGGAATTAGAAGAATTTTAATTTCATCTTCAAGTTTTTCTATAGATTGTTTTGAGATTTCCAATTGTTCTTTAGCCATCTCAATCATGTCTTTATCATCAGAAGATTTTATATAACCCTCAGCTTCATCTTTTTGGTCGATTGCTTCTTTATATAATTTTCCTTTATTTACAAGAATACTAATCTCTTTTAGCTCTTTATTTAACTCAATATATTTTTTTTGATCTGCAATGATTTCTGGATTACTAATCATTTGATATATCTCATCATATCTTTTTTTAACAATATCTATTTTTTCTATAAGCATAATGAGTATTAATAATCAAAATTACCTAATTCTGATTGAATACTTAGTCTCTTAACATCTGATTCAATCACTTCACCAATAATTTTAGCATCTATTCCGACTGATTTTGAGATATCAATAACCTTAGATACATTTTCTGGATCTAAATAAATTTCCATTCTATGTCCCATATTAAAAACCTTGTACATTTCCTTTGGATCTGTGTTAGACTCATTCATTATTAGCTTAAAAATTGGAGGAATTTCAAAAAGATTATTTTTTATTATGTGTAAATTATCAATAAAATGTAAAATTTTTGTTTGACCACCTCCAGTACAATGAATTATTCCATTTATTTTATTTCTTCCGATTTCATCAAAAATTAACTTTAAAAGAGGTGCATAAGATCTTGTTGGAGATAAAAGCATTTTTCCTATATCAATATTAAACCCTTCTAATTTATCTGTTAAATTTTTTGAACCACAATAGGCTAATTCGCTAGGTAGGTCGTTATCATATGACTCTGGATATTTTTCTTTAACGTAATGAGAAAGAACATCATGTCTAGCTGATGTAAGCCCGTTACTTCCAATACCTGAGTTATATTCTTTATCATAGGAAGATGTGCCTGAAGAGGATAGTCCAACAATAACATTTCCTGCTTTGATATTTGAGTTATCTATTATTTGACTCTTTTTGATTCTAACTGTCATACAAGAATCTACTATTATAGTTCTTACAAGATCACCAACATCAGCAGTTTCTCCTCCACCACTATGAATATTTATTCCGAGACCTCTATAAAAATTTAATATTTCGTCAGTTCCAGAAATTATATTGGAAATTACCTCACCAGGAATCTTATTTTTATTTCTTCCAATTGTAGATGAGATTACAATATTATCAATTGCACCAACGCAAGCAACATCATCAAGATTCATCACGATAGAATCTTGAGCTATATTTTTCCATACAGAAGGATCACCTGTTTCTTTCCAATAAATATATGCTAAAGATGATTTGGTACCAGCACCATCTGAATGGATAATTAATGCATGATCATCTGAATTTGAAATTAAATCAGGAAGGATTTTACAAAAGGCTTTTGGATACAGACCTTTATCATGATTTTTTATTGCATTGTGAACATCTTCTTTATCAGAAGAAACACCCCTTAATTTATATCTATTGGTCATTATTCACAGCAAAGTTATCAAAAAAAAATCTTAATAAGTTTTTAATAAATTACCATTAACATATAAGCTTAAATTTTCTATTTAATATAATTTAGATTTCATGTTTTTATCAATGATTATGAATTTATTATATGAAATTAAAAATGATTTATTGTAATGCATTTTTCTCAATTTTTCATTCAATTTTATATGTATTTAATAATTTTTATTCGATAAAATAATAGATTAATAAAAGTTCATTAAAATTGAGGTTATCAACATCTTTAAAATTCAAAAAAAATTAAATTGGCGCACTTAACAAATAATTATAACTATGAGCAAATCTAAATTAGAATATATATGGCTTGATGGGTACAAACCAACTCAAAGCCTTAGAAGTAAAACTAAAGTCGTTTCAGACTTTGACGGTAAACTTTCTAGCTGTCCTATGTGGTCTTTTGATGGTTCTTCAACCCAACAAGCTCCAGGAGGATCTTCAGATTGTTTATTAAAACCAGTAGCAATATATCCAGACCCTGAAAGAAAGAATGGTTTTCTAGTAATGACTGAGGTGTTAAATGCAGATGGTACTCCTCACGAGTCAAACGGAAGAGCAACTATTGATGATAGTGATAATGACTTTTGGTTTGGTTTCGAACAAGAATATTTCCTTTGGGATACTGAGACTAACTTACCTCTAGGATTTCCTAAAGATCAAACTCCTCAAGGACAATTCTATTGTTCAGTTGGAGGTGCAAATACTTTTGGACGTGAAATAATGGATCGTCATCTTGACGTATGTCTTGAGGCAGGAATTAACGTTGAAGGAACAAATGCTGAAGTTGCTGCAGGTCAATGGGAATTTCAAACATTCGCTAAAGGAGCTCAGCAAGCTGGTGATGAAATGTGGGTAGCTAGATATTTGCTAGAAAGAATAGCAGAAGATTATGCTATTAAAATTGAATATCACCCTAAACCTCTTGGAGCAACTGATTGGAATGGATCTGGTATGCATGCAAACTTCTCAAATGATACTCTAAGAACTTGTGGATCTAAAGAGACATATGAAAAAATATGTGAATCATTTAGACCTGTTGTTGATGATTGTATTGCTGTTTATGGTGCATATAATGATCAAAGATTAACTGGTGATCATGAAACACAATCAATCACTGAATTCAGTTATGGGGTTTCAGATAGAGGTGCATCTATTAGAATTCCTATAATGACTGTTGAGAGTGGATGGAAAGGATGGTTAGAAGACAGAAGACCTGCATCAAATGCTGACCCATACAAAGTAGCTGCAATAATTGTAAAAACAGTAAAGAGTGTATCCTAACGGAATAACTTCTTAACTAAGTATTAAAGGGATTATAAAAATTAAATATAATGTTAATAGAATAATCCCTTTTTTTCTTGTCAGAATATTTCTACTTTTCAAATAAGCTAATGGAAGAATTATAGCTGAGAAAAGGATTACCCACAACATATCATTAAAAATAATTTTAGAATCAATTTGTTCAATTGGTAAAACTGTTGATGTAATTCCAATCACTACCAGTAGATTAAAAATATTTGATCCAATAAGATTACCTATCGAAAGATCATTTTGTTTTTTTATTGATGCTACAACAGATGCAGCTAATTCAGGAATACTAGTTCCAATAGCAACCATTGTTACACTTATTACTCTCTCAGATATTTCATATTTGTTTGCTACAGATATAGCAGATTTTATTAAAGTTTCAGAGCCAAGCCATAAAAGCAACCCACTAAATAATACATAAAAAATCGATTTAGGAATAGAGATTTTAGAGGTATCACCTACATCTGAGAACTCTGAAATACTCTTCTTTTGATATAAGAATAAATATATAAGTATCAGAGAAATCAAAACAAGGAGAACAATACCTTCACCTCTAGATATTTTATTACCAGTTATTAATAGTAAATAAAATAAAAAAGTTGAAAGCATTAGGATAGGAAAATCAGAAGTATAAAATCTTTGCTGTAAGGTAATGGGGTATATAATTGTTATTATTCCAAGAACTAGTCCAATATTAGCAATATTTGATCCTATTACATTACCTATAGCAAAATTTGAGAATCCATTTAAGGTTGCATTTAAGCTGACAATAAGCTCAGGTGCAGATGTAGCAAATGAAACAACAGTCATACCAATTATAATTTTAGGAACAGAAATCTTTAATGATAAGTCAACGGAAGATTTTGTAAGTACATCACCACCATGAGATAGAAGAATAATTCCAAATAAAATACCTAAAAAATCCAAAATAAAAATTTAGAGGGCAATGGAGGACTCAAACCCCCATCTGAAGAGCCGTAATCTTCTGTTCTATTCAGTTGAACTAATTGCCCGTTCCCTGCAAAAATATATATATATAATGAGATTAATAATTAATCTAGTTTAAATTTTAACTATCTTAGATATGATTCAAAAATTTAATACAATGGATTGTAACTGTTTAAAATGTAACTGTCAGAATTCATGTGAATGTACTTGCTGTGAGTGTTAAAATTTAATTTTAACTAATTGAAAAACAGCATATTACTGAAAGTTATTAACAATTTAGTAGAAAAAGTTTGTATTTCTCAATTATTTTTCTACTTTTATATATGTAAGTGAAAGGGACGGAAAAATTCGCCGTAACGTTCAAAGCGAAAGTAGAGATTAAACTTACAAAACTCTAAACATTAAAAAGTAGTCAAATTAACTACTATTTGAAATAAATTTCAATCGTGATTAGAGAATTAGAAAGCCTGGCGCACCTAGTGAGTCAGGCTTTCGAATTTTATAAAACTAACTTTACAAAAAATTAAAAATGAGACACATACTTCTAATACTAATACCCTCACTTATTTTATCATCATGCGCAACTGGTTCTGGCAACCAAATGGCTGAAACAATAGTTAACGGAGTCCAAAATGAGATTGTACTTATTGAAGTGCCAAATCAATTGGATGAAATTAGTGATGATGAAAGGTATGGAAACTTTGAAATAGCTGTTCCTGAAATAACCAAGGAAGTTTACGATAATGCAAATATTACTGCTTATATACAAAGAACATATGAAGATGATAGACCTGATAGATGGAGTCAACTTCCACAAGTATTTCTTAATTCAGATAACAGTACATCAGCATACTTAAGCTTTGGAGAAGGTTTTATTAGAATATCTTTTCAATCAGAAGAGTCTATTGACGAATTATTTGAATTATTTTCAGGCAGAGTATTGAAATTAGTTATTGTTAACTAATATTGTGCATTTCAGCATATGTTTTATAGGGAAGCTCAATTGGTGAAATAATTTCAAATACTTTTGTGTCTGACAGTATTTCAATACTTAAAGAGACTTCACTTTCAACTATTAAGAAATCTCCGGAACTAAAAGTTTGATCATTTATTTTTAGTCTCCCATATTGGACGAAGATTGAGTGGAATCTATCTTGACTTATTTCGTGGTCATACATACCTTTAGTAAATGAATGCTGGTAAATTTGAATTGAATCAGATTTTAAATCTATTTGATTATTAATATCTGAAATAATTTTAGTTTCCTTTCCATTCTCTTTTTTAACCGAAAAGATCTCTGATTTGAAGTCACTATAATTTGCTTCTTCATATAATGACTCATGAAGGTTAGGATCAAACCATATTTGAAATATTTCAGAACCTTTTTTTAATTTTTCTGAATGAGATATTCCTTTACCTGCTTTAATAACTTGTACATCCCCTTCTTTAAGAGTTATCCATTTATCCAAAAGAGTGTCATAATGTTCAATTTCCCCTTTTAAAACAAAACTACATATCTCAAAACCTCGATGTGGATGAAGACCTATAATACTGTCATTCTTTGGAGCCCAAGCGTGAGCCCAGTAAAACAAATTTGAGTAAGGTCTTAACATACCACCATCCTGTGGAAATCCTATTGGTTTTTTCTCAAGAATTTCACCTCCATTAAAATTACCATTTGCTTGATTCTCCTTGGTATATGTTTTAACTGCCATAAAAATTATCTAAGGTCAATAATAGTAAATTAAAATTTAAATTTTGATGTTTGAGTCTATTTGAAGTAACTGCTATGTAACAATTAGTCATTTTTTTTTGTTGGGAAATTTACTGCTTGACTTTCCCAATATATTACTTCATCTCCAGCAATATGAAACTTTATATATTTTTGAGTTAGCTGTATCCTAAATTGAGGTGCAACCTCAACATTTGCTGGAGAATATACAGAATCTGATTGTCGAGAAACTGTTGAAATTTGTGGATCAAAATAATTAACACGTTCTTCAAAAATTCCAAAATCATAATAGTATTCATCATAACCTTCTCTTTTAATTAATTCAGAAGGCTCACCAAATTTATCCACTACCATCTGCTTTGACACTAACATAGACATTGTGTCATTATGATTATAGAGAATATTGGAACAACCAATAATAAATAAAATTATAAACAGATTATATCTCATAATAGTCTCATTATAAATATATTACAGATTATTTAATTTATTGTAAAATTCATTGTCTACTTTAAAGTAGCAACCATTTTCTTCATGAATACTTCCATCAGGCTTACCGTCTATGGTATGGTATTTAATTATATGTTCCTTAAAAGATATTATATCCTGAATAACATATTCTTTACCATATATGTCAATTAATTTACCCATAAACAACTGGTGAAGAAGCAGCAGACTCTGCAGCTTGTAACCTCCTCATTATAAATAAACCATAAATAATTAAGTCTAAGCTAGAATCACTTAAATCAATTTTCTCTATCTCTATATTTTCTTTCCATTTTTTAAATGAATAATTAATTGCTAACACTGGTTTTGTCCCATTCTCTAAAAGAGTGTACAATTTTTCAATTCTCCACATTCCACCCTTATTTGATTGAGTTAATGAATATACTTTTTTTGAATCATTTATGACAAGGGAGTATCCTCCTGTTTTCCATTTATAATTAAATACACCAACAATTTTACTTCCCTGGAAAACATTATAAGATGAGCTCCAAAAGCTTTTCTTTTTTATCTGATAAGTTCTACTGTTATAAAAAAAGTTTATTTGGCTTGAATACCATTTAGGCTTTATTCCTTTGATCAACACTTCTTGATTTTCAAGTATTTGAAAATCTTTATTATTCTTCTCAATATTAACTTTAATCATTATTTAAAATTTTAAAGTCAGAAATATAATAACCTATTTCCTCATCTGCAATCATTTTAGACATATCAAAATAAATTGACACAGGATAACCATATTCTTTATTATAATTTATTTCATAGAATTCTGGATTTTCGTTCAGCTTACTTTCAATAAAATTAAAAAGAGAATTAATCGAATAAAATGATTCGTAACCAACTGTTTTCATTGGATCTTTACCATCAATTGAGACAATTTTATCATTCTCAACTTTAATAGACTTGGGAAGAACAAATTCATAAGGAAAGCAAAAGCATGAGATCTGCTGAGTCATTTCATAATTATCAATATTTAGTGAATACCATAAATCTTTTTCTGATAATTGATCTTCTTTAGAACATGAAACAAAAAAAAGGTTGATAACCAACGTGAAAAATATTCTAATGATCATCCTTAATTTTAACATAATTAGATGCCTTTTGCTTGAATCTATTAAATCTAGGTATTGAAACACTTTGAATATACGGACTGTAAGGGTTCTTTTTTTCAAAGTCTTGATGGTAGTCCTCTGCATAGTAAAATTTACTTATCTCTTTTACCTCAGTAATAATTTTTTTTCCAAAAATTGAATTTGTAGATAACAAATCAATGTAGTTTCTAATTTTACTTCTTTCATCAATATTTGAGTAAAACGCTATAGATCTGTATTGAGTTCCATAATCTGGACCTTGCCTATTAGGTGTTGTTGGATCATGAGAATCAAAGAAAACTTTTAGAAGTGTATCAAAAGAGATTATCTTATTGTCATAGATTATTTCTATAGCCTCAGCATGCCCTGTTTTACCTGAAATAACCTGATAATAATTTGGATTAACTGTTGAACCACCAGCATAACCCGAATAAACTTCTTTAACTCCATCTAAACTTTCATAAATTGTTTCAACACACCAGAAACATCCAGATGCAAAGTAGGCCCTACTCATACCATCATAGCTTTTATTATCAATTTGATTGACTGGCTGGGGATTGTCAACTGCTTTTTGTGAACTTATATCACAGGAGGTTAGTAAAATTATTGATGTAATTATAAATCTTTTCATATTTACGAGTTACCTACAAAGATAATGTGATATAAAGTCTTGTAGTCAGGTTGAAAGTTAATTTTATTTTAAAAAGTTATTTATCAATTCTATATCATTTTTATAGGTTAGGTCTGGAACATGCTCACAAATTTTAAAAACCTTGATAGATTCATTTCTATCATTTATCATATTTTGGATAGCTGAAGCAATCTCTTTTTCCCCCCTATCTTGACTAATTTCACAGTTACTTAGATAATCATATACTTGATCACCAAAAAAAGAAAAAATATTCATGCTTATAAACTTTTCGTCAGTAATATTTCTAATATGATTGATTGTTGGCTTCTCAATAATTTTATACAAAAATTTATTTTTAATCTCTAAAATTGAAAAAGAGGATATTTTTTCCTCACTAAACTCAAGACATTTGGAGTTATAAGCAATCATTGAATTATGGGTAAACTCTGATTTTAAAGTTTTAATTGCTTTTACCGAGTATATATTATCAGAATTACATACTAAGAACCTTGATGATTTTAGAATAGGAAATTGATTCATAGCTTGATATATTGCATCAGCTGTTCCCATTGGTTTTGGATTACCATAGTAATCTTGAAATGCAAATCTTATTTTAATTGATAATTTCTTTTCAATTTTTTTAAGATAATTTTGAAATTCAATTGAGTCTTCTGATAGAATCACATAAAAGTCTTGAATTTCTGCAGTAATTGAATTCTTGATAATATGGTAAATCAAGGTCTCATTTTTTTCATTTATCTCAATAAATCCCTTAGCTCGAGAGTTAGATTGATAAACCTGATCCTCTGAAAGATCAGTACTTACATTAGAAGTTTTCATTCTAGATGATACACCTGCAGCCATAATAATTAAAGGAATATTATTCATAAGAAACAGTTGGACCCTTGCCCATATGAGCAATGAAGGCATCCTTAACACCATATTTTTTTAGTTCATTTACAATTCTAAGTGAATAAGATTGATCCTGGGACAGACAAACAATAGATCCTCCACCACCTGAACCAACAATTTTAGATCCAATTGAGCCATTATCGTTTGCAATACTTATCATATCATCAATTTCTGGAGTAGTAATTTTTAAATCATTTTTTAAAAAATTATGGTGAATATTTATTAAATCTGCAATCTTAATAATATCAAGTTTATCTTTTTGGAATTCACTTTTTGCTTTTATAGTAGTTCTGTAGTTACCTACAGCTGCCCTAAAGAATGGTTTTAAATTATCATCAAGAAACGATAAACATTTATTTAAATCTACATTGTCAATCTTTGTAAAACTGAAATCGGCATAATGATTTTTTACAATTTGAATTGATTTTAATGCATTCTCTTTAAGTTTTTTTAGGAGTCCTTGTGTATCCTTACTCTGATTTGAGACACCAACAATCATATCACATAATTTATGATTAAAAGGTATAATACTATCAGTCTTAGTATCTAAATAAATTGTTTTTCCATTAGTAATAGTGTATTGATCCATTTTTCCACCTGCACCTCCTACCTCCAGCACCTCTATTCTATATGAGATTTCAGCTAATAAATTTGAAGTTACTTCATGGTTTGTAAATGTATTAAGAAGAAAATTTACCCATGCTACAATTAATGCAGATGAGCTCGATAAACCTGAATTTATTGGAATTTTACTAGTAATATTAATATCATATCCCATATCAGGTTTACAATCAAAATCTTTTAGAACATTTAAAGCAATTTTGAAAAAATCTTTTTCATCTGAATCATATTCAAAATCAATTGGTATAACATCAGTTGATCCTAGGTCTTTTTTAATAATTTTAAATTTTCTATCATTATTTTGAGTAGCCTCTAATTTAATTTCATTATTTATTGTTGTGGCTATTATTGGTAATCCTAGATAATCTTGATGGTCACCAAACAGGCATACTCTTCCTGGTGCTTTGGATATTATCTTTTTATACATCAAGAAATAATATCAAATGTTTTAGTATTAACCCAGTCTCCTCTTGTAAAATCAGGAAAAGATTGAGGCTCACCATTATTATTAACAGAGTTTGAAGTTAGTTCAATTAATGAGCTCCAAGCACACCCTTCATATACGTTTTGATCCAGAGGTAGTCCATTTTTAAGACATTCAACAATTCTATACATCATTATACCATCCATTCCCCCGTGACCTGTATTTTTTGTTTGATTATTTAATCTTTTATATAAAGGATGATCATATTTTTCATATAGTCGATCAATTCCTTCACCTTTAACCCATTCTTTTGAGTCTTTAGTATAGTTTTCAAATCCTTTATCAAATGCAGCTCTAGTTGGCCCTCCTGCTAATATACCCTTGGTTCCCTGAATTAAATTTAGCCTTGTGTAAGGTCTTGGACTTGTCTCATCCCATTGAACCATTATTGTTCTTCCAAGGTAAGTTTTAATAATTGAAGTATTTATATCACCATTTTGATAATTTAGATTATTCCATTTATGATTTGATGGAAAATTTTCTTTACCAAACTTTTTTCTACCCATAGCAGGTGAAGAGAAAGAAACTAATGTTTTAAATGTGTCCTCAGATCTTAATAAATTCATATACTGTGATACTGGTCCAAGTCCATGAGTTGGATACAAATTACCTCTTCTTTTCTCATATTCTAGAGTTCTCCAAGATCCTGTCCCTCTTGTTTCTTCATTCATTTGAAATCTTAAATCATGAATATAGGCAGCCTCACCATGAAGAAGATCTCCTAATTGTCCATTTCTAATTAAATTCAAAAACATCAACTCTTCTCTTCCATAGTTAACATTTTCCATCATCATACAATGCTTTTTATACTTTTCAGAAGTATCAACAATATCCCATAATTCTTTTATTGTCATTGCAAGTGGTACTTCGACGAAAGCGTGTGCTCCATTTTTCATAGTTTCAACAGCCATCTCACCATGACTATTCCAATCAGTAGAAATAAATACTATATCAGGCCTTACTTCGCTTAGCATTTTTTTCCACTTTTTATCATCTCCCCAATAAGTTTTAATTGAATCTGTTGAGATGTTCATACTTTCTAAAATCTTATTTGATCTTAAAATATTTTCTTCATATAGATCTGATATACCTACTACTTCAGTCCCCGGAAGAGAAGCAAAAAGCTTAAGATGACCTTTACCCCTATATCCTACTCCAAGGAATGCAGCTTTTATTTTATTTAATTTATGAGCACTAAAATCACCCATATACATTTGTTCATTTTTTCTTGATTTAGTTGATGAAAAAACATAGGATGATGCAAAAGCTGCAGTTAGAGATGTTGTTTTAATAAAATTTCTACGATCAAATTTTGACATATATCAAATTTAAAGAAATTCATTTTGTTTTTTTTAAATTAGTAAAAAACTATTAATATGAGTATGATTCCTAAAAATGATCACAAAGAGATTCCAGGTAACCCATCAACAGCTAAAAGTTCTATTAAGAAGCTAAGGACTGAAGCTACTGAAGATTCTCTAAGAGTACTATCGATTGAAGATTGGAAATTTTGGAGAGATAATGGATATATAGTTATAAAAAATGCTGTGCCCAGAGAACAAGCAATAGAGACTGCTCAATTTATTTGGGAATTTGATGACAAGGATCCTAATGATCCTTCAACATGGTATGCTGACGCTAGGGCAGAGATGCAAATGAAAGAACTTGCTGGAACTGGAATGGTTGAAGTATACAATAATCAACACCTGTGGAACAACAGACAATATCAAAAGGTATATGATGCATTTGTTGATATATGGGGGACAGAAAAACTATGGGTAACTATTGATAGGGCTAATCTTAATTTTCCAATAAGGCCAGGATTTGAATATAAAGGATTTATACATTGGGATTATGACCCTGATACAAAACCCCAAAATGTTCAAGGTGTTTTAGCATTGTCAGATCAAACTGATCAAAATATGGGAGGATTTCAATGTATTCCTTGGTTATATAAAAACTATGAAACTTGGAAACTTTCTCAGCCAGAGGGTAGAGATAAATTTAAACCAGACATTACAGGGCTTGAAGATAAACTTGTTAAGGTATCTCTTGAAGCTGGAGATCTATTAATATTTAATAGCACACAACCGCACGGAATTAGGCCTAACAATTCAAAAGATAAAGTCAGAATTGCTCAATATATTTCAATGATGCCTGCTCAAGAAGAAGATGATGCTCTTGTACAATGGAGGGTTAATTCATGGAAGAATAGAATTGCACCTGAGGGCTATGCCTTTCCTGGCGATCCAAGAAATTGGGAACAAAAAAAGTATAAAACTGCGAAATTATCTCCTTTAGGAAGAAAAGTTCTTGGTCTAGATAAGTGGTAAAAAATAAAAGACAAATTGAATCTTAATTTAAAAAACAAAAAGGTATTTATTTCAGGATCCACTAAAGGTATCGGCTATGAAACAGCTAGGTTATTTCTAGATGAAGGAGCCCTAGTTATAATTAATGGAAGGACAAAATCTAGTGTAGATGATGCTCTATCAAAGCTAAATAATAAAAATGCAAGTGGAATAATTACTGACTTTTTAGATGACTCTCAAGTTGAAAAACTTATAGTTGAAATTCCAGATGATATTGATATTCTTATAAACAATGTTGGAATCTTTAGAGGAAAAAACTTTTTTGATGAGACAAAAGAAGACTGGGACGATCATTTCAAAGTAAATCTGATGAGTGGAGTTAAATTATCTAAATATTTTCTTCCTAAAATGATTAAAAAAAATTGGGGAAGAATAATTTTTATTTCATCTGAATGCTCCACGCTTGTTCCAGGTGACCTATTGAGTTATAGTGTATCTAAAGCTTCTGTAAGTGTATTCTCAAGTGGTTTGGCTAAGCTTACAAAAGGATCTAATGTTACTGTAAATACTATAGTGCCAGGATCTACATTATCAGAAGGATCAGAAGAATTTCTCAGAGAAACTGCAAAAAGAGAAAATAAAACAAAAGAGAAAGTAGAAGAAAGCTTTTTTAAAGATGTTAGAGAGTCTTCTTTAATTTCAAGATTTTTAACTGTTAGTGAGGTTGCAAATACAATTTTATACTTCTCAAGTCCACTATCTTCAGGGACTAACGGCGCATCAATTAGAGTTGATGGAGGTAGTATGGGCTCAATATTATAAAAAAACCTCTTCATTTTACAATGAAAAGGTTTTAAGATTTATAAAATTTAAGATATTACTCCTGATCTGGAGCAACAGCAAGTATCATACCGGTTGCATCAAAATAATCTCCAGTAGAAACTATTTTACCATCCTCAAATTCAAACCAATGGTATGCCGTGAGAGAAAAATCTTTTCCAGATTCATTGCTTGTCCCTGACCACTCTCCATAAATTCTTACACCACCGTTTGGAACTAAGGTTTCATTATCAACTCCAGGTAAAAAAACTGGGTTGTTAAATTTTACATTTGAAAAATTGTCGGTGTAAAATTTACCAATATCATTCATGTATGTATCATAACCAATTTGTCCCATACCATAGATTGGAGCAGTAGCAGTTATATTTTCTGATACAATTTCAGTTAATAAATCAAAATTTTGTGTTTCAAAAACTTCAATCCATTTTTTTGTAATTTCAACATTTGCCTGATATTCAGGATGTTGCACATTAGAACATGAAATCAAAAGTCCTAATGCTAATAGTATAAATATTTTTTTCATAATAAATTGATTTAATAAAAGTCAATATAGAAAAACCTATTGATTTTTACGTTAATAAAAGAATAATAATTTACTAAAGCTCAAGTTTATTATGATCTAAGGCCCATCGCTTTACTTTTTGAACAAGACCTGTAGAAGAACCAACAAGCTTTGCCGTTCTTCTAATACTTTCTCCGCGTTTAAGATGTCTTAGAATATTAATGTTTTTTGGCTTATCAAAAAATTCCTCAACTGATTCCAATTGCCTTCCTCCCACTCCCTTATATCTTCCTAATTCTTTAGCTTGCTGAACACCAAAACGATGAGATTCAACTCTGTTTTGATATTCCATATTTGCTAGAGATCTAAATAAGTTAAGAAATAATATAGTATCAGGTTTAACTCGTCCATAATCATCAGTTGTTTCAAGTCTTTCAAGTTGAGAAATTAATGAAACATCGTTCTGAATAAAAAAATCAATTGAATTGAGAACATCAATCTGATTTCTACCAAGAACTGATATGCTAGGGACAATTACTTTTGATATTTGTTTCTGCTTTATTAAAGCAAACAATAACGATCCCTTTTCTCTCTTTGAAAAAGGTATTATACTTGAGCATAAATCAACATAAACATTTTCTCTTTTAGATAGACTCTCTGCCTCTAAATTATCAGATGTTTGAAAATAAGAAATAA
>CACEKL010000015.1 GCA_902560025.1 uncultured Bacteroidota bacterium
TACTCCTCGTTTTTACAAAGGTAAAGATGATGTTCCGGCAACTTTTGAATCAAAGTTTTCTGTTTACAGAGAGTCATACAACTCAAACGACATTGGAAAGCATTGGGCTGATCAGAGATATAAAATGCGTAATAGAAAAAACAGGGGTATTAATATGACATTAATCTTAATTGTTCTTTTCCTTATTTTGGTATTTTTATACATCATTGATTTTGATATAAATATTTTCTTTACCAATTAATGTCAGACATAATTAAAATTTTACCAAGTGATGTTTCAAATAAAATTGCTGCTGGTGAAGTAGTTCAAAGGCCATCTTCTGTCCTAAAAGAACTCGTAGAAAATTCTATTGATGCAAATTCAACCAAAATTCAGATTATAATAAAAGATGCTGGAAAAAATCTAATTCAGGTAATTGATAATGGAAAAGGAATGTCAAAAAATGATATGCATTTATCATTTATAAAACATGCGACATCAAAAATTAATAAAATAGAAGATATTTTTTCTATTTCATCAATGGGATTTCGTGGAGAAGCATTAGCTGCTATTTCCTCAGTTTCAATGTTAGAAATGGAATCAATTAATGATAATCAAAATGGGCATTTTATCGAAATTAATGGTGGCGAGCTTTTAAGGGAAAAGGACTCAAATATTCAAGAGGGTACATCAATTAAAATAAAAAATATATTTTATAACGTACCAGCAAGAAGAAACTTCTTAAAATCAGATTTTGTTGAACTTAGGCATATACTTGACGTTTTTCATAGGTTGGCAATTTCACATCCAGAAATTGAATTTTCATTTATTAATAATGAAGAGGAGATTTTTTATCTAAAACAGGAGTCATTAAACAAAAGAATTATTTCAATATTTGGAGATAAAATTAGAGAAAATTTAATCCCTATTAATGAAAGTACCCAAATTGCTAATATTTCAGGTTTTGTTTTAAAGCCTGAATTTTCAAAAAAATCTAGGAGTAATCAGTTTATTTTTGTGAATAACAGATTCATTAAAAGTCAATTTATTAATCATTCAATTTCTACGTCATATGATGGTTTATTAAAAGATGGATATTACCCAGGATATTTTCTCTTTATTGATATAGATCCTACCAGAATAGATGTTAATGTCCATCCAAATAAAACTGAAATAAAATTTGATGATGATCAAAATTTATATTCAATAATAAATTCTTCTGTTAAACATTGTCTTGGTATATACCAGGTTAGTCCTGTTCTTGACTTTGACAAGGATCCTTCAATGGATATCTCCTATGATCAAGTTAAGTCACAGCCAACTTCTCCCAGTATTGAGATTAATTCTGATTTTAACCCCTTTAAGGTTTTTAATGAAAAGGAAGTAAATAAAGTTATTGACAATGACTTGGCTAATAGTAATAATAATATATTAAACTTGGAAGATGATAATAATCACACTTTAAAGATCTTCCAGATTTTGAATAAATTTATTGTAAGTACTAACAAGTCATCTCTTATTATAATAAATCAAAATTTAGCTCATCAGAGAATATTGTATGAGTCTTTTTTAAAATCAATTTTTGAGAACTCTGTTAATTCTCAAAAGTTAGTTTTTCCAATTGAGTTAAGTTTAACAAAAAAACAATTATTGCTATATAATAAAATTATTGATGAATTTAAATCAATTGGTTTTGATATAATTGTTAGGAATAATTTAATGCTTATTGAATCCATTCCATTTGGGATAGAAAAAAATAACGTAGAAGAAGTTATTGAAAATATTCTCAATGAGGACTTTAATACTTCTAATGATTTTAGTGCATCTGATTTCTTTGCAAAAAGACTTTCAAAAATTACTTCAATTAAGTCGGGTCAAAAACTTAATTCAGATGAGCAGGAGTATATTGTAAATCATTTATTTTCATGTAAAGAACCTAATCTGTCTCCTGATAATAAGCAAATATTTATTACTTTAAATAAAAACGATATAGAAAACAAATTTAATGGGTAGGGTAAGTGAAATAGTAAAACATTTAATCATAATTAATGTGATTTTTTATATTGCATCAATGGTTTTTGGAGAGTTGATGTATGATCTCTTTGCTATGCACTATCCAAAAAATTCATCTTTTTTTCTTTGGCAACCTCTTTCTCACATGTTTATGCATGGTGATACAACTCATATTTTATTTAATATGTTTGGTCTATGGATGTTTGGTACTCCATTAGAACAAATGTGGGGGAAGCAAAAATTTATTTTTTTCTATTTGTCCGCTGGTTTTGGTGCGGTTCTTATTCAAACTCTAGTGTATCACTATGATGTTTTATCTGTTACACAATTATTAATTGATAATGGTTCAACAAAAAATGAGATAAATAGTTTTTTTGAAACAGGTAGACTAAATACCAGTCTAATACAGACATTAGGAGAAGCAAAGCTTGCTTCTGGAATTCAATCATATAAGGCAGTTATGGTAGGTGCATCTGGAGCTCTTTATGGTATACTAGTTGGATTTGCTATGTTATTTCCAAATGTTCAACTAATGCTTCTTTTTCCACCAATACCTATTAAAGCTAAATATTTAGTACCTCTTCTAATTTTATTTGACCTTTTCTTTGGATTCACATCATATTCAGTTGGCCCAATCGCTCACTTTGCTCACATTGGTGGAGCAATTACTGGATTTATAATGATGTGGTACTGGAAAAAAAATCAGTTTAATAATAAAAGATGGAATTAGGGTTTAGATATTTTTTAAATCAGCCTTTTTTTAAAAAAATTATAATAATAAATATTATTGTTTTTTTACTTCCACTTGTTTTAAATACATTTTTATTTCTGTTCAATTTAAAACAATTTAGCCTTATCAATTACTTTGATCTTCACCCAGGAATAGGAGATATTATTAGAAGTCCTTGGACACTAATATCATATTCTTTTTTTCACATTGATTTTTTTCACATATTCTGGAATATGTTGATTTTGTATGTTGTTTGTAAACATTTTTTAAATTTTCTAACAAATAAAAAATTAATAGAAATATATTTTTATGGTGCACTTATGGGAGGTCTATTCTTTGTGATTTCATATAATATTTTCCCAGTATTTAAAAATGCTTTTTCACCTTTGATAGGATCATCAGCTGCTGTTTACGCTGTACTTATTTTTGCTTGTTCATATATGCCAAACACTAGAGTGAACCTCATTTTTTTTGATATTAAATTAAAATATTTAGGTCTTTTCTATGTTTTATTGAGTTTAATACAAATACCCTTTAGTAATGCTGGTGGAAATATTGCACATTTGGGTGGTGCCTTTTATGGTTTTTACTACGCAAAAAACTTTAATAAAGAATATAGCTTTTCTACTTTTAATATTTTCTCCAGATATATTAAAAATCTCTCTAGTTCTAAACAGAGTGGTGGCAATCAAAAAAAGATTGACAATATATTGGATAAAATAAGTAAATCTGGATACGAAAGTTTAAGTAAGAGTGAGAAGGATTTTTTATTTAAGAACTCTGATAATGATTAATTTTTAGATTTCCTTCTTTTGATAAAAACATATAGCTGCCATAAGATCATAAAAGCTATAAAATGAGGGAGATAAGATCTTGGTTCTCCATCTAGTCCAATAGTTGTAAATATTCGATCCCATCTAAATTTCCAGTTTTGAATCCCATTAAATAGTCCATCAATACTCATCCAAATGAAAACTGGTTTACCTAAAACATGATCAAATGGAACAAAACCCCATACTCTTGAATCTTCTGAATTATATCTATTGTCTCCCATCATCCAATAATAATCTTGTTTAAATGTGTATGAGTTTTGTTCTTCGTTATTTATAATAATTCTGCCATTTGAGATCTCAATATCATTAAATTCATAGTCTTTTATTATTTTTTTATAAAGTGGGAGATTATCTAAACTTAGATCAATTTGGTCTCCTTTTTTTGGAATATAAATTGGGCCTAGATAGTCGTTATTCCATTTAAAATTGTTGTTATTAGGAAAGAAATTTAAATTGGATACACCTTTACTCTGGGTAACTCTATAAATAGTGTCAAATAGATTAGAATTTTCAATTTTAAAAGCATCCTCATATGTTAAACTAATCTCTCTTGTGCTATCGATTAATTCACTAATAGTTATATTGTTATCCCTAATAATACTTAGGGGTATTCCAGAGTCATCTGTATATACTAAATACTCATTATCATTAGTGTTGGAGATACTTAGTATATAATTTGATATTTCTTCATATGATCTTGGAGTTAAATTTTTAATAATAAATTTTCTAATAAAACCCTCAATTCCTATTTCTTTTAGTTTGTTTGATGAAACTCCTTTTTCAGCCCTTATATTGTAGGTAAAAATCGGTTTAGCTCTATCCGGTAACACATTCTTTTTACCATTTATAAAAATAATTCCATCTTTAATTTCAATTGTATCTCCAGGAATGCCAAGTGCTCTTTTTACGTAATTTGATTTTTTATCTCTTGGCTTAATAACTCCTTTTTCCTTTACAAAAAATTTTCTAACAGTATCTGCAGGCCAATTAAAAACTACAATATCATTATTCTTTATTTCTTGAAATCCAGGAATTCTAATATATGGTAATTGAGGACTTTTTAAATATGATCTAGTTTTAATAATCGGTATAGTATCATGAACCATGGGAAGAGTAACAACAGTTGAGGGAACTCTAGCACCATAATGAAACTTGCTTACTAATAAAAAATCACCTACTCTTAAGGTCTTCTCTAACGACCCAGTTGGTATTACAAAAGGTTGAAGAAAATAATTATGTACAATTGTTGCAATAACTATAGCAAAAATAAATGAGCCAACGGATCTTTCAAATCCAGAGAAAGAAATCTCTTTAACTAATTTTGTTTTGCTACTAACATAGCTTATATAAAAAAAATAAAACCCAAGAGTTAGTATAACTAGTATTCTATCAATCTTGGAGTTATGATTAAACCTTTTAATAAATTCTACCCAGACTACAGGTATCATAAGTAGATTAATTACTGGAATAAAAACAAGTATTATCCACCATCTTGGTCTTTGGATTATATCTAAATGTTTAATGATATTATAGAACGGAATAATTGCGTGCCAGCCAGGAACTCCAGCTAGTCTAAATAGCTTCTGAGATCCAGCGAAGATTAACCCATTGTAAATCAAGAAAAAATAAATCCACTCAATAAAACTCATTCTAGTCTAAATTAATTTTTAGTTTAATTCCTGCATTTTGAGAAAAATCAAAATAATTACTTTCAATAAATGGTCTAAAAGAAAGATCTTCACTTACATTAAATTGAAGTAAATGAGCTCCTACATTTGCGTCAATGATATTTAGAACATAAGTACCAACTAAAAACATAAATGCAAAGTCTTTATATCTCCTATGAAACTTCATACCCTCTAATAATTTCTCGTTTTCAGGAATTATATCAATATATTCATCATCAAAATATCCAGCCAGCCTTCTTTTATATGCTGCTCTATACTTATTCATTTCTTTCTGATTGTAATTGAAATAGTAAGCTGAAGTTCCCAATCCACCATATATTATCGGAACCATCCAATATCTTCTTGTATAAACTTGACCCAGTCCTGGCACTACTGAAGAATAAAATGCAGCTTTTGATGGAGTCAAAGGATCATCAATTAATCTTTGTTTTCTTGGGCTTACATATATGGAATCTAATTCGGATTGGCAATAAGAATTGAATGAAAATAAAACTACTATTGATAAAAAAAAATTTCTCAATTTGATAATTTTTTTAGAATTGAGTATAAATCATTAATACTTTTAAAAGAGGTTGATAATGAAACCTTACCAGTTGAATCTTCTTTAAGTTTAACTTTTGAGCCAAATATTTTTTCAAACTTATTGGTTGCATCAATATAGATTTTAGAAACATCAGAATTGATATTTGAATTAACTTTTTTAACATTTATCTCTCTTACAATTTTTTCAGTTTGTCTTACTGATAAATTTTTTGATATTATTTGCTCATAAATTTCTAATTGAATTTTTTTATCAACAACATTAATAAGAGCTCTTCCATGTCCCATTGATAAGAAGCTGTCTCTTATTCCTGATTGAATGATTGGATCAAGTTTAAGTAATCTTATGTAATTAGAAATTGTTGATCGATCTTTGCCAACTATCCTTGAAATAGAATCAATATCAAGCTTATATTCGTCAACCAACCTCTCATAGCTTAATCCAATCTCAATTGGATCTAGATCAACTCTCTGAACATTTTCAACTAACGACATCTTAAGAATGTCGGATTCGCTTTCAGCTCCTCTTATATAGCAAGGAATTGAAGTTAGGCCTGCTTTCTTTGTAGCTCTATACCTTCTCTCACCAGATATTATCTCATATTTAGATGAGTCTATCTTTCTTACAGTTATTGGTTGAATAATTCCAAGGTCTTTTATAGAATTTGAAAGACTATCCAGTTCAGCACTATCGAAATTTGATCTTGGTTGATTTGGATTAACTTCTATCTTATTAATGTTGATTTCAAATGAATTAATATTACCAAGATGCTTTAAGCTATTCTCATCATCACTTGAGTTACCCAATAGAGCATCAAGGCCTCTTCCTAAAACTCTTTTCTGTTTTTTGTCAGACATTTACATTCTTTTTAATTATTTCATCAGCTAGAGAAAGATAGTTTTTTGTCCCCTTAGAAGTTACATCGTAAGTTATAATATCTTTTCCAAAACCAGGTGCTTCTCCTAGTTTAATATTCCTTTGAATAATTGTTTTAAATACTATATCTCCAAAATGTTTTTTTACCTCATCAACAACTTGATTAGAAAGTCTTAATCGTGAATCATACATAGTCAACAGAATTCCTTCGATATCTAGATCTTGATTGTGTATTTTTTGTACGCTTTTAATAGTATTGAGAAGCTTACCTAAACCTTCAAGGGCAAAATACTCACATTGTATTGGAATTAATACTGAATCTGAACAAGTTAAAGCATTAAGTGTAATTAATCCAAGTGAAGGGGCACAATCAATCAAAATAAAATCATAATCAGCTTTTATGCTTCCAATCTGCTCTTTTAGTTTATATTCTCTATTCTCAATATCAACCAATTCTATTTCAACACCTACTAGATCAATACTTGATTGAATTATATCAAGATTAGGAGATTCAGTTTTTTTTATTACTTCACTTATTTTTATAGACTCAGAAAAAACTTGATAGAGGGAATGATCATTATCATTTGGATCAAATCCAAGTCCGGAAGAAGCATTTGCTTGAGGATCTGCATCAATAATTAAAACCTTCATTTCAAGAACACCTAAAGAAGCAGCAAGATTGACAGAGGTAGTTGTTTTACCAACTCCACCTTTTTGATTAGCTATTGAAATTATTTTTGCCATTAATTACTCATTTTCTGATTTATATTCAATGATAAATATATCCTCGTTTTGTTTTTTTAAATTATATTTTTCTCTTCCATAGTGTTCTAGACTATCTAAATTTTCAAGTCTTTTTATTAACCCTTGATCTTTGACTATTTCTTCTGTGAGTGCATCTTTTCTATTTTTCAATTTTTTTATTTCTCTATTTAATTCGGCGTGAATGAGTAGTGAATTTGTATCTAGAAAAGTCATCCAGAATATGAATGCAATTAAAATAGCTAAATATTTAAAGTAGGTTTTGCCTATTATAGATTTTAGTTTCTTTAAAAAATCACTCATTGAATCTACTTTGGTAAAATTTTAAAGATTCCCTCACCTTCAACACTAATATATACATAACCATCAGGACTTAGGTTCACGTCTCTGACTCTACCTATTCTGGGAAAGAGTTTTTCCCTCATTATTATTCCAGAATTATCAAATTCTAATCTTTCAAGATATCTAAAGCTTAATGACCCTATTAATAAAGTATTATTCCAATCACTATAAATTTCTGAACCTTTAATCATTACCATTCCAGAAGGAGCAATAGATGGGGTCCAATAGTAATATGGGTCAGTAACCCCGTCTAAGGTTTTATTTTTAGTTATTTCACTACCGCTATAGTTTATTCCATAAGTTGCTTTTGGCCAGCCATAATTTCTTTCTCTAAGAGGATCTTCATTATTTTTAGGTTCTTTGATTATATTTATTTCATCTCCACCTCTAGGACCATGTTCATGAATCCATATCTCATCATTGTTAAATCCATCTACGATACCTTGAGGGTTTCTATGTCCATAACTCCATATAGCCTTCTTTGTGTTTTCCATATCAAAGAATGGATTGTCATCTGGAATTGAACCATCAAGATTCAATCTGTAAATTTTACCTCCATCTAAATTTAGATCTTGTGGGTTAATATCTCTGTTTCCTCTATCACCTATGGTAAAATAAATATGTTGATTCTTTAATAAAATACTTCCACCAAAATGTCTTTGCTCTTCAGAATCAGGTGAAGCTTTGTAAAGTTGCTTTAGGTTAACTAAACTATCTCCATCAAGTTTAGCTGAAAATAATGAGGTATTTGATCCTTTTTCTGAGTCAGAAACACTAGCTGTCAAATAAATTATCTGATTAGAACTAAAATTTTTATCTACTGCTACATCTAGTAAACCACCTTGTCTTGAAAATACAATTTTAGGTATACCTTTAATTATACTTTTCTTACCATCTTTAACGTGGTACAAAATACCTTTCTTGTCAGTAACTAAAAATGAAGATTTATCAGTGAATGCAAGACCCCAGGGAATATCAATTCCATCAACAATTTTAACTAATTCAAATGAGTTTTCATTTGAATCTTGAATAGGTGGGTAATTTTCTCTTTGAGAGCAAGCTGAAGATATACTCAAAAATATGATTGATAATATTAGACTAGTCTTTTTCATAATTCGAATTTAAAATAATTTAATCACTCAATAAAGTTTTTTTTATATCAAGTCAATTAAACTTACATTTTGATAATTTCTTTTTAAATAATCTAATGTTTGCTCCATAAGTTCACCCATAGATTTGCATTTTTTAAAGTTTTTCTCATTAGTGAATTTGTAAATCTCATTTTTTAAATTTTCAACATTTTCTTTTTTACTTACCGTATCTTTTTTCATAATATTAATCAAAAGCTTCATCCTTTCATCTGAAATAATTAGTCTCCTTGAAATAGTTGATCTCTCTTCAATTTTATACTGGATAATTGAGTCTGTCTTTAATTTATCTCTAACTATATCCATCATAGGTTTATTTTCTTTAAAAAACTGTGGTCTATAAACTGAAAACTTACCCTCAAAGCACTGTTGATCAAAATCAATGGCTCTGATTTTATAAATTACTTGGTCAAAATCATGAATTGGTATTACCACATAATTATAAGATCTCATGTCACCTAATAATCTTATCATGCATCTTTCATTAAATTTTACATACTCTTTTGCGATTTGAGACTTTTGAAGCTCTGTACATTTTGGTAAATATTCTTCTATAAAAATATCACCCGGAATTCCAGCAATATGTTCCTCAATTAAAGAGGAGTTATTAACTAGAAAGTTTAGGTTTCTCGGAGACAACATATGTTCAAATTCTATACCATAGATTCTGGAAGCATCAGTTTTTTTGACATAAAAATATGTGAAATTGTCATTAACTATGTTCCTGATCTTTATTCTAAATGGTTTTGAATTTCCAAATGTGCAATAGTCTACTGAATCAATGTTTAAGTATGGTATAGATGAAGGGTTTCCATCAGAGTGAAGGAGTGTATAAATAATTTTTAAATTTTCATCTATCTCTTGTCTTTCACTTTCATTAAAAATAAGTCTAACCCACAAAGTATCTTTATTCATCTTATCATAAAGATTTATTGAATCAGAATACCTTAATAGATCATCATATGAAATTACATCATCCATCCATCTGTCATGATCCTTTAAAAAAAGTTTAAGCTCTTTAGAAATAGGGTAGAAAGGTTTCTTCTTTGATATTAATTTTTTACTAATTCCCATAAAATAAATATACAATAAAGCTAAAAAAGTCGGGATGACAGGATTTGAACCTGCGACCCCACGCACCCCATGCGTGTGCGCTACCGAGCTGCGCCACATCCCGAAATACAAAAGTATAAATAAAAAAAACCAATTAAATGATAACAATTAATTGGTTAATAGAGTCGGGGTGGCAGGATTCGAACCTGCGACCTCCGCGTCCCAAACGCGGCGCGATAACCGGGCTACGCTACACCCCGAAAATGAGTTGCAAATATAAGCTTAAAATATTTCTAGCCAAACAATTTTCTGTGGTAAAACTAAACTGAAGCTGGAGACATAATTTTAATGTCATTATACTTAATTTGACCTCTAATTACTGATGAAATAGTATCCATCAAAGCATTAATAACTGGCAATTTAAGCTGACTTTTTGAATATATCATACTTATCTCTCTAGCAGGAGCAGGATCCTCAAATGGAATTATATTTTGAATATTATTAGAGGATAAATTATTTGAGTGTAAATATGGAATTATTGTCATCCATGGACCATTATTTGATAAATTAATCAAAGTTTCAAAGCTTCCACTTTTTAATTCATACTGTTTATTCAGATCATCTAAGCTACATAGGTTCAACACTTGATTCCTGAAGCAATGGCCGTCTTCTAGTATTAATAAGTCACTATTTGATAAATCATCAAGTTCAAGAGATTTGTTAACTGATAGGAAATGATGCTCTGGAACATATGCAACAAATGGTTCATAATAAAGGGGTCTTTCAATAATTTTGGAATTATTAAGAGGAGTAGCAGCTATTGCACAATCAATAGTGTTATCTTCAAGTTTTTTACATATTGTATCAGTGTTGTATTCTTCAATCTTAAGATCTACATTTTTATGCTTTTTAATAAAAATATTAAGAAAAAGTGGTAGAAGAGTAGAGCTTACAGTTGGTATTATTCCAACCTTTAAAGTTCCACCAATAATACCTTTTTCCTCAGATATAACATCATTCATTCTCGAAGATTCCTCTACTATTTTTCGAGCCTGAATTAACACTTTCTCACCAACCTCTGTTACCTGTAGAGGTTTCGTTGATCTATTAAAAATAGTTACACCTAATTCCTCCTCAAGTTTTTGAACTTGCATACTTAGTGTGGGTTGGGTTACGAAACATTTTTCTGAGGCAGTAGTGAAATTTCCATATTCAGCAACTGCTAATGTATATTTTAATTGAGTTATAGTCATTATAAGTTTAACTTATTGAATTTCAAATCTAAATAAAATAATGTTATCAATTTTAAAAAAAATGTTAAATACAAATATCTTTTATGTTTTTATATTTGAACACTAAATTTTTCGTTTGAAAAAAAATATTTTTGGTCAGACCATTCTCATTAAGAGATTGATTATTGCAATTGTTGGTCTGATTACTCATAGAACCTTTCGAAGCCAAAGATTTCAAATTATTGGATCTAAACATTTAAATAATATTCCTGAAAAAAATGTTTTGTTTGTTAGTAATCATCAAACATATTTTTATGATGTTATTGCCATGTTGCATGTTTTTAATTCTTCTGCAAAGGGAAGAATTGATACTGTTAAAAAACCAAAGTATCTGGTAAGTCCAAAAACTAACCTGTATTATATAGCTTCATTTGAGACTATGAAAAAATCATTTATAACAAAGCTTTTAACATATGCTGGAGCTGTTTTAGTTCAAAGAAGTTGGAGAGAATCAGGTGAAGATGTTGATAGAGAGATTAGAGCTGAGGATCCAAATAAAATAAGACTTGCATTAGAAGATGGATGGGTCATTACTTTTCCCAGAGGAACAACAGATAATAGCAAACCAGTTAGAAAAGGTACTGCTCACATAATTAAAGACAATAATCCTACAGTAATACCTGTAAAAATCTCAGGGTTTAATGAAGTGTTTCAAAGAAATGGTTTAAAAGTAATCAACAGAAAGCTACCTTTTTCAATTGAAATAAGTGAACCTCTTTCAAATGATATTTATTCTAGATCTATTGATGATATTACTTTGGAATTAGAAAAAATTATAAATTAACTTCTTCAGGAATTTTAATTTCCATACATCCTATTCTCATACCCGACGCTCCTGAAGGTTGAGAGACATAATCGTCTGCTCCATTATGGATAATTACAGCTTTATTAAGAATATCATTTTCTTCATCACAACCTAAGCACCATAAATCAGTTTTAAATTTTAACATTCCGTGTCCTATGCTATCAACTTCAAAGTTTCCAATTGCACCAAGATGAAACCCAGTTGGATCACCCCATTTACTATGTTTAGTATCATATGGATTCCAATGACCTCCTGTGCTAAGTCCATCTTCAGATGAGCAATCACCAAATTCATGAATATGGATAGCTTTTGTACCAGGCTCTAGACCAAATACGTGAGCTTCAAGAGAAACAGAATCACTATCCTGGGTAAATGTAATAGTTCCTGAAATTGAGGAGTTATTTACTGGCTTAATAGTTTTCTTTATTACAATAGTATTATTTTCTGTATTACACGCGATGGAAGAGATTAATACTGAAAATATAATTAATTTAGTTTTGAAATTTTTCATAACACAAATTTAAAATATAAAATGTTTAAAAGAAATCTAATTAAAGTTTATGTACTCCTATGGTTTATTACTGGGTGTAAAATTTCATATAAAACATACAACTTTGAAGATAGTCCAAATATTGAAACTCCTGATTACAGTAATAGTAATAGCTGGGCTGTTCTACCAGACAACCTTCCTGATGAAATTGCTTATTTAAACAAAACAGAAGAAAAAAAGAAAGCAGATGTATTTTTTATTTATCCAACTCTAATTGATGGTAAAAATCAAAAAGAATGGAATTCAAATATTTGGGACAGCGAAATCAGATACGACGTAATTAACAGGCCTGTGAAATACCAAGCTTCTGCATGGATGGATGCTGCAAATCTCTATGTTCCGTTTTACAGACAAGCACATATTAGAGTTTTTAATGAAAAATATAAAGAGGAGGGACTTAAGGCATTAGATTTTGCATATGAAGATATAAGAAATGCATTTATTTATTATTTGAAGAATTTTAATGATAATAAGCCATTTATTATTGCTTCTCATAGTCAAGGAACAATTCATGCAAAAAGGTTGATCTCAGAATTTATTGATGGAAAGGAGCTACAAAAAAAGCTTGTCGCAGCTTATCTTGTAGGGATTGGAGTAAAGAAAAATGAATTTAAAAAAATAAAACCTATGAATAGTCCTGATGAAATAGGGGGCTTTGTCTCATGGAATTCATATAAATTTAATAAATACCCAAAAAAGGATTCCTACGAGGACTGGTTTAGAGGAGGTGTTACATCTAATCCAATTACCTGGGATGATTCAAAGGAGGCTGGTAAAAAATCTCACAAAGGACTACTTTATAGAAACATGAAAATATTCCCCAATAACATAAATATTAAACTAATAGATGGAATTGTTTGGGCATCTTTACCTAATGTTCCTGGTAAACTTTTTTTAAAACCTGTTAGGAGCTATCACTTTGCTGATATTAATTTATTCTGGCTTGATATAAGTGAAAATGCAAAACTTAGAGTTGAACAATGGTTTTTAAAAAATAATTATTAAATTTCTGATATTAAAAAAACTACAATTATGTCCTCAACAAATAAATCTAGAAGAAAATTCATAAAAAATTCAGCATTAGCCTCATCTTTATTCATAGTTCCAAGACATGTTCTTGGTGGTCAGGGTTATACTTCGCCAAGTGATAAGTTAAATCTTGCAGGTATCGGGCTTCATGGAAAAGGTCAATCAGATATACTTCATTCAAGTGTAGGAGGTAGGGAAAATGTTGTTGCATTATGTGATGTACATCAAGGTGCATATGGCGCACAACAAGCTGCAAAAAACTTTCCAAATGCAAAATTTTATACTGATTACAGGGAAATGCTTGATAAAGAAGATTTAGATGGTGTGACAATTTCTACACCTGACCATACGCATGCTAATATTTCAAAAGTTGCTATGGAAAAAGGTATTCATGTATACGTCCAAAAACCATTAACTCATAATGTAAAAGAAGCAAGAATGTTAACAGAACTTGCAAGAAAACATAAGATTGTAACTCAAATGGGGAACCAAGGAGCTTCAAATCCTGAGCAAAAAATGATACAAAAATGGATCAAAGATGGAAGAATAGGAAAAGTTGATACAGTTTACACATGGACTAATAGACCTGTTTGGGCTCAAGGATCTGCAATGCCAAAACCTGATCCTTCTCAAAAACCTGAAGGAATGGACTGGGATTTATGGATTGGACCCGCTAAAAATAATGGTTACACTCCAGGACTTCACGCATTTAGCTGGAGAGGATATTGGGACTATGGGACAGGTGCACTAGGTGATATGGGATGTCACATTATGGATGTTCCAATCAAAGCTTTAGGTATTTTTGAACCCTATAGTATTGAAGCAAGTGTTCCAAGAGTACCATATGTAGCAGATTATACTCCAGCTCCAATCTATGAGGAGTCTTGTCCACCAAGTTCTTATGTAACATATAAGTTTAGAGCATCTGAATTAAATGATTCAGAAGTAAAAATGATCTGGATGGATGGAGGAATTCGTCCTTCGCATCCTGAATTAATTACAGATAAAGATGATATTGGTGATAATGGAGTATTAATGATTGGGGAAAATGGAATTATTTGGTCTGATAATTATGGAATTAATGCAAGACTATATATAAAAGGACAAGATGGTGTTGTAGAAAAAGGAAAAATTTCTGAAATTAATTCTGTTGAATTTGGTCACCAAAAATATTGGGTTGATGCCATAAGAGCTGGTTACGGAAGTGAAGAACATAAAAATCTTACCTCTAACTTTGACTTTGCTGGTCCTCTATCTGAGATTGTTCTTCTTGGTAACGCCGCAATAAGAAGTAGTCTTCTAAAAAGATCTCCAAGAAGTAATGTATTCATTGGAAGAAAGCAGCTTATGTATGATAGTAAAAAGATGGAAATTACAAATCTTGATCAAGCAAATCAGTTTTTAACTAGAAATTACAGAGAAGGCTGGAATCTAAATATCTAAAGATCTTTATTTACTGATATTAGTACCCTTCTGTTCTTTTTTCTTTCACTAAGAGGAATATTAGCGTAGTTGGGGGTGTCTTCACCATATGACCTATTATTCAATCTTTTGTCTTGAATACCATCTGAAATTAATGACTCTTTTACACTTTTAGATCTTTTTTCAGAAAGTAACATATTGTAATCTGACTCGCCCTCATATGAAGCATGACCATCTATATTTAGATCAATATGTTCATATTTTTTAAGCAATTCACTAAGGTTTGTTAGATTCATTTTTTGCTCAGAATTAAGCTTAAAGCTGTCAAAATCAAAGAAGATTTCACCATAATTATTTAAATAAGACGATAATGACTCAGGAAGACTTGGACATCCATTTAACTCCTTTGAACCAGGTTCGTTAGGACATCTGTCAAGTGTATTAGGAACCCCATCATTATCAAGATCAGGTAATTTACATCCTCCATTAGATTCTGGTCCAAACTCATTAGGACAATTATCTAAATCATCTGTTAGTCCGTCTCCATCACTATCAGGACATGGTTGACCATTAAGTCCAGAACTATTAGGGCATGGGTCATTAGGATCAGATACCCCATCTCCATCACTATCAGGACACCCACCCATAGATATAGAGCCAGGTAAATTTGGGCACTGATCATCTTCATCTTTTATGCCATCTCCATCACTATCAGGACACCCATTTAATTCAATTAATCCAGGAAGATCTGGACAGTGATCTTTTTTATCAGGTACTCCATCTCCATCTGAATCTCCTTTTCCAAAATTAAATTTAATACCAACAACATGTTGAAGATTGCTGTAGGCATTTTTTTCATCTAAAGATTTATAGCTTAAACCAGTATTTAAAGCAATATTTTTTGAAAGTTGAAAGTTAATACCTGCTCCAAAAGATGGACCATAAGAGGTATTTAATGACCCAAATGAAACATCACCTTCACCATAATTAGAAAGACCATAACCTGCAAAAAGATAAGGGTCAGCATCTACTCCAAGTATTTTAGATTCACCAGGAATAGTATATTTAATTATTCCATCAATTGAATAATAATAGAGGTCTTGATTTGATATTCTAACGTCATTCTCAGAATAGTTAATCCCAACTGAAAAATTTTCAAATATATATCTTGATAAACTTAGTGATGGTAACTTATAGATTGTGCTTTCAGAACTTTCAGCATTGACAGAATTAAACCCTAAACCAAATAACCATGGATTTTCTTCTGTTTGACTGTAAATAGACGAAGAAAAGCATAGAATTAATCCTAGTGCAGTTAAAAGGTTTTTCATCAGCATTAAAATATGAAAAAATTTTGTTAATACATAAGTTTGAATTATAATTATGAAAATTTAAAATATGAGTAATAAAATTTCAGTTTTAGTTATTGGATGTGGAAACATGGGAGCTTCTCATGCTACTGCATATCACAATCATAATGGCTTTGAAATATGTGGATTGGTTTCAAGAGGAAAAAGTAAAGAGGACTTAAATAGATCATTAGGATCTAATTATCCTTTATTTTCTGACTTCAAAGAAGCAATTTTAAATACTAAACCTAATGCAGTTTGTATATCTACATATCCAGATACGCATGAAGAAATTTCATTATTTGCCCTTGAAAATAACTGTCATATTTTTTTAGAAAAACCAATTGCAGCTGATTTAATTGGTTCTAGAAAAATTATTGAAAAAGCAGAGGAAAAAAACAAGAAGTTAGTTGTTGGTTATATATTGAGGCATCACCCTATATGGAAAGAGTTTATAAAAGAATCTAAAAAGCTTGGGAAGCCCCTTGCAATGAGGATGAATCTAAATCAACAAAGTTCAGGAGAAACATGGGATGTTCATAAAAGTCTTCTTGCGTCTTTAAGTCCTATTGTTGATTGTGGTGTTCACTATTTGGATGTTATGTGTCAGATGACAGAATCAAAACCTTTAAGTGTTTCAGCTATTGGAGTAAGATTATCCGATGAAGTGCCTAATGATAATTATAACTATGGCCAATTACAAATTAGATTTGAAGACGGATCAGTAGGATGGTATGAAGCTGGTTGGGGCCCAATGATTAGTGAGACAGCTTTCTTTGTAAAAGATGTAATTGGTCCTAAAGGATCAGTTTCTATTGTGTCTGATGATGATGTATTCGAAAAAGATTCTGATAATTTAGAAAATCACACTAAAAACAATTGTTTAAAAATTCATAGTTCTGAATTAGATGAAAATCATAAGTTTGTATCACCTAATAAAAAGATTATTTATGATGAAGATCCATCTCATCAAGATTTGTGTGACAACGAACAAGAATTTTTCTATAATTCTATAGTTAATGATGAAGACCTAAAATCGCACATGGAAGATGCATATAAAAGTTTGCAGATTGCTCTTGCATGTGATGAAGCGGTAAAAAAATCTAATACTGTGTTCTTAGATTAAAATAACCTTTGTTTAATTTCCATTACAATAACAATAGCAAATATTAATGCTAGTGTTCCTATAAATATTCCTCCTACACCCA
>CACEKL010000016.1 GCA_902560025.1 uncultured Bacteroidota bacterium
TAGAGAGTATGAAGCAGAGATAATTGGTTTTGATGAAGTCAATGATATTGCTGTTCTAAAAATAGAGTCAGATTCTAATCTAGATTATATTTTCTTTGGCGATTCAGATTCAACCCTAATTGGAGAATGGGTTTTAGCAGTTGGAAATCCATATAACCTAAATTCTACTGTAACTGCCGGTATTATAAGTTCAAAGTCTAGAGACTTGAATGAATTTGACCAAAAGAATCAGTCATTTATTCAAACAGATGCTGCGGTTAACTTTGGAAATAGTGGAGGTGCCCTTGTAAATATTCAAGGAGAATTAATTGGAATAAACACTCTTATTCAATCAATGACCGGTGGATATGTTGGATATTCATTTGCGGTCCCTAGCAATACAGTAAGAAAGATATTTGAAGATATTTTAGAGTACGGTGATGTGCAAAAGGGTCTACTTGGTGTTAGAGGGGTTGCTTTAAGATCTTCTTATTCTAAGCAACTTAATTTAGAAGAAACAGAAGGATTCTATATTGATGTTATTGAGCCTGGATTTGGAGCTGATAACGCTGGACTTCAAAAAGGTGATATTATTAAATCGATAGATGATGTCAAGATTAATAGGTTTTCTGATTTATCAGGCTATTTGTCATCTAAAAGACCTGGAGATAAAGTTAAAGTCAGGTATATAAGAGATAAAGAGCTTATTACTGCTTCTGTAACTCTTAAGAAAAGTTCTAACTAATGAGAATAGATGTACTTACCCTATTCCCTGATGTATTTGATAATTTAAACTCCTTCTCCATTATTAAAAAAGCTATTGACTCTAAGAAAGTAGAAGTTAATACTCATAACTTAAGAGATTATGCTGACAACTCAAGAAAAGTTGATGATTATCCATACGGTGGTTTCCCAGGAATGGTTATAAAAATTGAACCCATAGATAATTGCATAGAGTATTTAAAGAAAAAAAACAATTATGATGAAATAATTTATTTGACTCCAGATGGAGGGTTATTAGATCAGAAAGAATCAAATTATCTATCAACTCTAAAAAATATTATTGTTATCTGTGGACATTATAAAGGGATTGATCATAGGGTTAGAGAATATATTGTGACCAAAGAAATATCCATTGGAAATTATGTCATTTCAGGAGGCGAACTACCTGCTGCAGTTCTTTGTGACTCTATAATTAGACTTTTACCTGGGATTATTGGTGATGAATCCTCAGCACTTTCAGATACTTTTCAAGATAATTTAATAGCAGCACCTATATACACTAGACCTGAAGTTTACAAAGGTTTTGAAGTGCCTAAAGTTCTTTTATCAGGAAATCAAAGTGAAATACAAAAATGGAATGATGAGAAATCTTTGGAAAGAACAAAATTACTTAGGCCAAATCTTTTTGATAATGAATAAAAAGGTTTATTTTTGCACGGATTTGATCTAAGTCAAATCATAAATAAATTATTTCAATGGATTCTGTAGTTAATTTAGTTCAAGAAAAGCTTATCAATAAAAATGATTTTCCATCATTTTCTTCTGGTGATACAATCACCGTATTTTATGAAATTAGAGAAGGTGATAAAGTAAGAACCCAGTCTTTCAAAGGTGTAGTAATTCAAATTAAAGGTAGAGGTCAATCAAAAACTTTTACAATAAGAAAGATGTCTGGAACAGTTGGTGTTGAAAGAATTTTTCCAATTAACATGCCTGCTTTAAAGAAAATTGAGGTTAATAAGAAAGGTAAAGTTAGACAATCAAGAATTTATTACTTCAGAGAATTAAGAGGAAAGAAAGCTAGGATTAAAGAAGTATAAATCTTATGTCAAAAATTAAGGTAGCCAATCCCATAGTCGAGATAGATGGAGATGAAATGGCTAGAATCATCTGGAAATTCATAAAAGAAAAACTTATTCTAGACTATCTAGATCTTGATATAGTATATTATGATCTAGGAATTGAGTCAAGGGATAAAACTGATGACCAAATTACAATTGATGCTGCTAATGCTATTAAAAAGTATAATGTTGGCATAAAATGTGCTACAATAACACCAGATGAGCAAAGGGTTGAAGAGTTTTCTTTATCAAGAATGTACAAGTCTCCAAATGGAACAATTAGAAACATTGTTGGAGGTACTGTTTTTAGAGAGCCTATTATATGTAGATCCATCCCGAGATATGTTCAAGGTTGGTCAAGACCAATATGTATAGGTAGGCATGCATTTGGTGACCAATATAGAGCTACTGATGTAATTACTCATGGACCTGGAAAACTTGAAATGAAATTTACTCCTAAAGATGGTGGAGAATCAACAACATGGGAAGTATATAATTTTGAAGAGGATGGAATTGCAATGTCAATGTATAATATTGATTCATCAATTTATGGATTTGCTAGATCATGTATGAATATGGCACTTACCAAGAGATGGCCTCTATACCTATCTACAAAAAATACCATACTTAAAGCTTATGATGGTAGATTTAAAGATATTTTTCAGGAGGTATACGATAAGGAATTTAAAGATAGATTTGAGAAAGAAAATATAACTTATGAGCATAGACTAATTGATGATATGGTAGCTGCTGCTATTAAATGGAAAGGAGGATTTGTATGGGCTTGTAAGAATTATGATGGTGATGTCCAGTCAGATGTAGTTGCTCAAGGTTTTGGATCACTTGGTTTAATGACCTCTACATTAGTAACACCTGACGGGAAAACACTTGAAGCAGAAGCTGCTCATGGAACAGTAACAAGACACTTTAGAAGACATCAGAAAGGTGAACAAACATCGACAAATCCAATAGCTTCAATATTTGCTTGGACAAGAGGTTTAATGCATAGAGGTAAGCTTGATAATAATGAAAAACTTATTAATTTCTGTAAAACTTTAGAGGAGGTTTGTATTGAAACAGTTGAGGATGGGAAGATGACTAAAGATCTTGCTTTATTAGTTTTTAGAGACGATTTGGTTGACTCTAATTTTCTTACAACACAAGAATTTTTAGATGAATTAAAAAGTAATCTGGATAAAAAATTAGCTATTCAATAATGAAATTTATTAAAGTAACTGAACAAGAATCAAATCATAAAGATTTAGAAAAAAAATCTGTAATTGAGCTTGTAAATGCAATGCATGAAGAAGATAATAATGCATTAAAAGCAGTTAACAAGGTTTTACCAAAAATTTCTGAACTTATTGAGGCCATTGCACCAAAGATTGAAAAAGGAGGAAGATTATTTTACATTGGAGCTGGAACTAGTGGCAGATTAGGTGTTTTAGATGCTTCAGAGTGTCCCCCAACATTTGGGACTCCTCCAGAAAAAGTTGTTGGACTAGTAGCTGGTGGTATTCCTGCCTTATATAGCTCAATCGAGATTGCTGAAGATGACATGAGCCAAGCATGGAAAGATTTATCTGAACATAAAGTTAATTCTGATGATTTTGTTATTGGAATTGCAGCATCAGGAACTACTCCTTATGTTGTTGGTGGTCTTAAGGATTGTCAAGAAAATAATATTTCTACTGCATGTATTGTATGCAATGAAAACTCTCCTTTATCTGAATATGCAGATTTTAAAATTGAAGTTATAGTTGGTCCAGAGTTTTTAACTGGAAGCTCTAGATTGAAAGCTGGAACTGCACAAAAATTAATATTGAATATGATATCCACTATCTCAATGATTTTAGATGGTCATGTTAGAGGCAATAAAATGATTGACATGCAGATGTCAAACGCTAAGCTTAATAAACGTGCTAGAAGAATTCTTATGGAAGAATTAGGTGTGGATGAAGCTAAAGCTGATGAATTAATTTTGAAACACAAAAGTATTCGTTTAGCAATAGATAACTTTAATAATGAATAAATTCCTAAAAAAAGGCTTTATTCAAGTTTTTACAGGTATTTCGCTTTGCTTTATTGGACCTGTACTAGTTTCTCAAGCATTTAATAATCAAGATCACCCCCTTTTTATTGTTGTCCTTGTAATTGGTGTCATTCTTCTTGTTTTAGCTATTTATTTCGGGTACAGAGGAATAAGTAATATATTAAATGGAACTTTAGGGCCAAAGAATAAATTAAATTGAATTATTTTTGAAAGTTGATACTATACAATGATTAATATAAGTTTTCCAGATAAATCAGTAAAAAAGTTTGAAAAAGGAACTAAAGTTATTGATGTAGCTAAAAGCATAAGTGAAGGATTAGCTAGAAAAGTTATATCTGCATCATATAATGATGAAATAGTTGAAACAGAATCACCAATTAACGAGGATGGTTCAATCAAATTTTTCACATGGGATGATAATGAAGGTAAACAAGCCTTTTGGCATTCGTCTGCACATATTCTGGCTCAAACAATTAAATCTTTTTATCCTAAGTCTAAGCTTACCATAGGTCCTTCAATTGAAAATGGATTCTATTATGACGTTGATTTTGGCGATGATATTTTTTCTGAAAAAGATTTTGGAAGAATTGAATCAAAATTTTTAGAGCTAGCAAGAGAGGATAATAGTTTCATCATGAAATCTGTATCAAAAAAAGAAGCGTTAGATTTCTATAAGTTAGAGAATAATGAATATAAAGTTGAATTAATTGAGGGTCTTGAGGATGGATCAATTACATTTTGTGATCATTCTAATTTCTCAGATTTGTGTAAAGGAGGGCATATTCCTTCAACTGGAATAGTTAAAGCAGTTAAACTTCGTAATGTTGCTGGAGCCTACTGGCGAGGAGATGAAAAAAATAATCAGTTGACAAGAGTTTACGGAATATCTTTCCCAAAACAAAAACTTCTAACTGAATATCTTGAACTTGTTGAGAAGGCTAAAGAAAGAGATCACAGAAAACTAGGTAAGGAATTAGAGCTATTCACTTTTTCAAAAAAGGTTGGTCAAGGATTACCTCTTTGGCTGCCTAAAGGTACAGAGTTGAGAGATAGACTTCAGAGCTTTCTCGAAGACGCTCAAAGAAGAGCTGGATACAAAAAAGTAATGTCACCTCATATAGGTTCAAAAGAATTATATATTACTTCAGGGCATTATGAAAAATATGGTGAAGACAGTTTTCAACCTATACTTACTCCGAATGATAGTGAAATATTTATGCTTAGACCAATGAATTGCCCACATCATTGTGAAATATTTAATTCTAAACCACTTAGTTACAGAGATTTACCTTATAGGATGGCAGAATTTGGAACAGTATACAGATATGAACAGAGCGGAGAATTACATGGATTAAGCAGAGTGAGAGGATTTACTGTTGATGATGCCCATATTTTTTGTACAACTGACCAGGTTGATTCAGAATTTAAGAACACTATTGATTTAGTTTTATATGTATTTAAATCTTTAGGGTTCAGTGATTTTTATGCTCAAGTCTCATTAAGAGATCCAGATAATCCAGAAAAATATATAGGATCAGATGAAAACTGGGAAATTGCTGAACAAGCAATTTTAAATTCAGCAAAAGAAAAGGATTTAAATTATAAAGTTGAATATGGAGAAGCCGCTTTTTATGGACCTAAGCTTGATTTTATGGTTAAAGATGCACTTGGTAGAAGTTGGCAACTAGGTACTATACAGGTAGATTATAATCTACCTGAAAGATTCGACCTAACATATAAAGGTAAAAATAATGAAGATCTTAGACCCGTTATGCTTCATAGAGCACCGTTTGGTAGCATGGAAAGATTTGTTGCAATTCTTTTAGAACACACTGGAGGATTATTTCCACTATGGCTTGCAACAACTCAGGTGGAGATCCTAATTGTAAGCGAGAACTTTAAAAATTATGGCCAAAAAGTTTTAAATATCTTAGAAAATCACGAAATTCGCGCGCACTTAGATGATAGAAATGAGACTGTTGGAAAGAAAATTAGAGAATCTGAGATAAATAAGGTTCCTTTTATGATTGTTGTTGGGGAAAATGAAGTGAAAAATGAAACAATCTCTATCAGAAGACATCATGGAGAAGATCTAGGTGAAATGAAGGTTGAAAAATTTATAGATATAATTAAGAAAGAGATTTCAGATTGTATCCCAAAATTTAATATTAACTAAAAATAATTGTTATAGCTATAAGAAGAAGAAAATCAAATAGGAGATTCCAAAGAGTAATTAAAGAAGATCCTCATAAAATCAACACAAAGATCACAGCATATGAAGTTAGATTAGTTGGTGATAACGTAGATGGAGGTATATATTCTACAAGTGAGGCCTTAAGAATCGCTAGAGATTTAGAACTAGATTTAGTAGAAATTTCTCCAAAAGCTTCTCCACCTGTATGTAAAATTCTTGAATACAAGAAATTCTTATACGAGCAGAAAAAGAGAGATAAGGCTCTTAAATCAAAAGCAACAAAAATCGTTGTAAAAGAAATAAGATTCGGACCTCAAACAGATGAACATGATTATCAGTTTAAAAAGAAACATGCAGAAAAATTTTTAAATGAAGGTGCAAAATTAAAAGCATTTGTATTTTTTAAAGGACGATCAATTATTTTTAAGGAACAAGGTCAAATTTTGTTATTAAGATTAGCTCAAGACCTTGAAGAAATAGGAAAAGTAGAACAGATGCCAGAGTTAGAAGGAAAGAGGATGATTATGTATATAACACCAAAAAAGAATTAAAAAAGAGGAACTATGCCTAAAATGAAAACAAAATCCAGCGCTAAGAAAAGGTTTAAAGTAACTGGATCAGGAAAAATTAAAAGGAAACATGCTTTTAAAAATCATATTTTGACAAAAAAGTCAAAAAAAAGAAAACTAAGGCTTACTCATTTTGGCCTAGTTCATGAAAGTGACGAAAACAATATTAAAAGACAGTTAAGATTAAAATAATTAGCAATGCCAAGATCAGTAAATTCAGTAGCTTCAAGGGCTAGAAGAAAAAAAATACTAAAACAAGCCAAAGGGTACTTTGGTAGAAGAAAAAATGTTTGGACAGTTGCAAAGAACGCTGTTGAAAAAGCATTACTATACGCATATAGAGACAGAAAGACAAAGAAAAGAAATTTCAAATCCTTGTGGATTATGAGAATTAATGCTGCTGCTCATCAACACGGGCTAACCTATAGTGAATTTATGTTTAAACTAAAGACTAATAACATTTCTTTAAATAGAAAAGTTTTAGCTGATTTAGCCATGAATAATCCAAATGCTTTTGAAGCTATAGTTAAATCTCTTAAATAAGATTCCCAATTCCCATCTCAACTTTTTATTTTTTTCTAGGTCTAAAATGAAAAATATAGATTGAAAGAAGGTGCTTTACTTAAATTATTAAGGAATCCTGATTCAAAAGATAAAGGATTTAAACTTCTTGTAGATTTATATCAAGAAAAAATATATTGGATGATTAGAAAAATGGTTTTGTCTCATGATTCAGCTAATGACGTATTACAAGACACTTATATCAGAGTTTTTAAAGGAATTGATAATTTTAAAGAAAAAAGTAAACTGAGTACTTGGATATATAGAATTGCTTATAATGAGTCAATTCGTTTTTTAAATAAAGAATCTAAAATGAAAAAAATTGAACTAGATTCTAAAGATGATACTTATTCAAAGAAACTATTTGCAGATACATTTTTTGATGCAGATAATCTATCACTAAAATTTCATCAAATATTGTCAGAACTTTCTATTAGGCAAAGAAATATTTTTAACATGAAATATTTTGATGAACTTAAATTTGAAGAGATAGCTAAAATAACAGACATAAATATTAATACTGTTAAGTCAGTATACTATTCAGTAGAAAAAAAAATAAAAAAAGAAATAAATGAATCATCACTATAAAAAGTTGGGGCTCAGAACTCCTAAAGATTATTTTAAAAAATCTAAAGAAGAAATTTTAGACAAAATTAATCTTAAAGAGGAGCAGTTGACTAAAAATTATAACTTCAGCTATTATTATCTATCAATAGCTGCTGTATTTATTGGAATATTGATTTTTTATACTATTCCATTTAATAATGAAAATTTAACAGAATTTGATACAAACTCTCCAATAATATCTACACTAATTTCAGGTGAAGAAATTACTGATGAATACATAATTGAGTTTTATTCAGAATCTGTAGTTTTAAATGAAATTAATCTTGGTAATTAAACTATTTAGAAATTTTTGTTTCAAAGTGAATATGAAAAGTTTAAATAATATCTTATTAATATTTTTAGTAACTATTTTGACTATTAACTTATCATATAGTCAAGAAAAAAGAAAGCATTCTCATAAATACTCCCAAGAGTTAATTGAGACCTTATCAAGTTATCAGAAAGAATTAATTGAGAAAGAGAGAAAGTATCTTAACAAACAAAGAGATGCTATTAGAAGAACTTTTTCAATAGAGCAGAAAGAGATGATTGCTGATAGCTCACTAACAAATAGTCAAAAAAGAAAGAAAATCATTGCATCGTTTTCTTCAGATCAAAAAGAACTTATTGAAAAGTATGATAAGAGGATTGATACAATTAGAAAAAAGTTTTACAATTCTCTTAGTGAAATTCAGAAATCATTAATCAAGAAAAAAAGAAAGAAGTCAAAGAAAAATGATTAGACTTTTTTTTTAACAAAACGTTGGGTTTACGATCAACCTTATTAAAATATATTTGCCACACCAAACAAAAAAACCACATGAAAAATTTATTTAGATTATTTCTAGTCTTATTTAGTGCCTCTTTATTTTCACAGCAAACTGGAGGTGCTAATTACCAGCAGTATCAAAATATGCGATTTAATGTTTCCGGATCAGTAGTTGACTCTGAAACTGATGAAGTCCTTGAGTATGCTACAATTACCCTGAAAAATAAAAGAAATACTGAAAATGTCTTTGGAGGCATAACAGGAGAAGATGGTAAATTCTCCGTTGAGGTATCACCAGGTATGTATGAGGTCAGTATTGACTATATTTCTTTTGAATCCTACACAAACAATAATCTATTGGTTAGAGGAGATACTGATTTGGGAACTGTTTCTTTAAATCTAGATGTATCAGTTCTAGATGAAGTTGAGGTTAGAGCTGAGAGAACCCAGGTTGAAGTTAGATTAGACAAGAAAATATACAATGTTGGACAAGACATTACTGTTAGAGGAGGTAATGTATCTGATGTTTTAGCTAACATACCATCGATTGATGTTGACTTTGATGGTAATATTTCATTAAGAGGAAATAATAATGTAAGAATTTTAATTAATGGGAAGCCATCAGGTCTAGTTGGACTATCAGGACCTCAAGGGTTAAGGTCAATTCCCTCTGAGTCTATTGAAAAAGTTGAAGTTGTTACATCTCCTTCTGCTAGATATTCAGCTGAAGGTACCGCCGGTATTTTAAATATTATTTTAAAGAAACAAGATTTACTAGGTTTTAACGGAAATGTTAATGGAAGTATTGGTTCCCCAAAGAATAGTAGTGGATCTGGTACATTTAACCTTAGGAATGATAAGTTAAATATATTCAATACTACTACATATAAGGACTCTGACAATAACGGTAACTTTTTCTCAGAAACAGAATACTTTAGAAATAATCTTGAAATCGAAAGCTCAAACAAAAGTACTCGAAATGAAAAAAACATTTTTTTAAATCTTGGTTTAGAATATTATTTTGATGAAAAGACTTCACTAACATTAAGTGGTTTTTATAGAAAAGGAGATGAACTTAGTAACTCAAGGAACATTGTAAATGATATAACCAATGGTATTATATCTGCTACTAATGAAAGACTTGCCAATGATGAAGAACTTGAAGAGTCGTTTGAATATGCACTTGATTTTTACAAAGATTTTGATAAGGATGGTCATACTCTTAGTGCAAGAATATCTTATGAAGAATCTGATGAAAATTCAATTGATAATATAGAAGATTTTTCAACACTTCCTTTTGTATCTGAATCTGAATTTGAAAGAACAACAAATATAGATTTTCAAAATAGACTTCTCGCCCAAATAGATTACGTTTATCCAATTGATGAAAACACTGAAATAGAATTTGGATACAGAGGTAGATTCTTAGAGAGAGAAACTGACTTTGATGTCTCATTCTTACAAGGGACCTCATATATATCAGATAGTGGATTATCCAATGTATTTAACTACACAGAAAATATTAATTCTCTATACGGACAGTTTGGTAAAAAGTTTAATAAGTTTTCTGCTTTACTAGGATTAAGATTTGAAGATTCTAAGCAAGAAATTAATCAAAAAACTACTGGTCAGTTTGAAATAAAGAAATATTCAGACTTATTTCCAACTATAAATTTAGCTTATGAAATTTCTGATCTAGAGTCACTAACACTTGGTTATAGCAAAAGAATTAGAAGGCCAAGAGGATGGGATATTAACCCTTTTCCAAGAAGAAACTCTATTACATCCTATAGAAGAGGAAATCCATTCTTAGATCCTACATTTTCATCCGCTTATGAAATTGACTATTTAAAAAGATTCAAAAAAATAACAATTAATACATCCCTGTTCTTTAGGCAGTCAGATGGTAATGTTGAGAGAATTCAACAAGAAACTGGTCAACTTGTTGACTTAATTTTTGATTCAAGTAATGATAACCCTGTATTACAAGTTCCTGTTCTGGAGTATTATCCAATTAACTTATCAACCAATAAAAGAATTGGATCAGAAGTAAGTATTACATATACTCCATCAAGATCAGTTAGACTGAATGGTAGTTTTACACTTAATTCTGAAAAGATTAGAGGCAGTTATGAAAATCAAAACTTTGATTCAGATGACACAAATTGGAGTGCTAGATTTAACGGATTTATTAGACTTCCAAAAGATTATAGTATTCAATTCTTTGGATTTTTAAGAGGTCCAAGTGAAACTGCTTTTTCTAAAAGAAAGTCTTTTGGATTTACAACAGCAGCAATTCAAAAAAATATTCTTGACAGAAAGGGTAACATATCACTTAGATATTCTGATTTATTTAATACTGGTAGATGGAGATCTACTACAACAAGAGAAACTTTTAGGTCAGAATCCGAAGGGCAATGGAGAGAGCCTACTCTAATCCTTACATTTTCATATATAATTAGTGAAGATAAGAACAATAGGAGAAAAAGAAGAAATCAAAGAGATCAACAGGATTTCAGTGAAGGGGGCGATGATGGACCTATCTTTAACAACTAGGATTTTAATTTCTTAGATATAAAATCTTTTATCTTTTGGAATACATATGATGATGCCCAATATGGTGCTACTATTGCTAAAAAAATCATGAGCCAAAAGCCCATTGTGAATATTGCTAAAAAAGCTAAAAAACCGAGGTATTGTTGAAACTCCATATATTTGTAAATGCTAAACAAAAGTAATTTTTTTTAAGTAAATTACAAAGGATCATGGACTACAGAATAGAAAAAGATACACTTGGAGAGGTAAAGGTTCCTAAAGACTCGCTTTGGGGTGCTCAAACCGAGAGATCAAAAAAAAACTTCAAAATTGGTAACCCATCCTCAATGCCAATTGAAATAATTCACGCTTATGCTATTTTAAAAAAATCAGCTGCAGCTGCTAACCATGAATTGGGAATCTTGTCAAAAGAAAAGTCTGAACTTATCCAAGCAGTATGTGATGAAATTATTTCTAATAAACATAATGAACAATTTCCTTTAGTTATTTGGCAGACAGGCTCTGGAACTCAAACTAATATGAATGTAAATGAAGTAATTTCAAACAGAGCTCATATAATTGAAGGAAAAAAACTTGGAGAATCAGAAAAAACTCTATCACCTAATGATGATGTTAATCTTTCACAATCGTCAAACGATAGTTTTCCTTCAGCAATAAACATTGCTGCTATGAAGATAATTACAGATAATACATTAGTTAATTTAAAAATATTAAGAGATAGTCTAAATAAAAAGTCAAAGGAGTTTAACAAAATTGTCAAAATTGGAAGAACTCACCTCATGGACGCTACTCCTATTACTCTTGGCCAAGAGTTCTCAGGTTATGTAGCTCAAATTGATAATGGAATTAAATCTATTAAAAATGCAATGGATCACTTATCGGAATTACCGATTGGAGGAACTGCTGTTGGGACTAAGCTAAACACTCCTAAGGGTTACTCAAAAAAAGTTGTTGAAAGTATTTCAAAAAACTCAGGTCTTAAATTTAAAGAATCCCCCAATAAATTTGAAGGTATTGCATCTCATGATTGTATTGTTGAGATGCACGGTGCAATCAAGACAGCCGCTGCCTCAATATATAAAATATCAAATGATATAAGGCTGATGGGATCTGGACCAAGATCTGGATTAGGTGAACTAATATTACCTGCTAATGAGCCTGGTAGTTCTATAATGCCAGGAAAAGTTAATCCAACACAATGTGAAGCAATTTCAATGGTTTGTGCCCAAATAATAGGTAATGACGTGGCTGTTAGTTTTGCAGGGGCTAATGGTCACTTTGAGTTAAATGTTTTTAAGCCTTTATTCGCATACAATATTATAGAGTCATCAAAAATACTAGGAGATGCATGTTTGAGTTTCTCAAAAAACTGTATTGAAGGTCTAAAACCAAATAAAAAGAAAATAGAAAGATTTTTAAATGATTCTCTTATGCTTGTAACTGCTTTAAACACAAAAATTGGATACTACAAAGCAGCAGAGATAGCTAATAAAGCTTATAAAGAAGACATTACGCTTAAAGAAGCATGTATTCAACTTAATTATTTATCAGAAAAAGAGTTTGACAAATATGTCAATCCTGAAAGAATGACAAACAATGAAGGTTGAAATAGTATCTTACTCAGATAAATATTCTAAATACTTCTATGATCTAAATCACGATTGGTTAAGTGAATTTTTTTATGTTGAGGAATACGATGAAAAGGTACTCAAAAACTGTAAAGAAGAAATAATTGATAAGGGTGGATACATTTTTTTTGCTCTTTATGATACTGAAGTTGTTGGAACTATGGCGCTAATTCCCAGAGAAAAAAGTGTGTATGAATTAAATAAAATGGCTGTAAAAAAAGATTTAAGAGGAAATGGAATAGGTCATCAATTAATACAATTTATAATTGATTATTCTGTAAAGAATAATTTTGAATCAGTAATACTTTATTCCAACACAGTTTTAAAAAATTCAATTCACCTTTATAATAAATTTGGATTTAAAGAAATAGATAATCCAGATGCACCCTACAAAAGGAGTGATATAAAGATGGAATTAAAATTATCTAACCTTAGAAAATAATTTTTCTTTCCAGTTTGTCCATGAATACTTCCTTGCAAATAAAGCAAGAAGAATAGGAAAAACAATAAAAGGAGTAATCCAATCAGTAATACCAAGACTTGGCTCAGAGATATCAATTAGAATTGATTCTGTTTGAAATACAGTCCAATCTGCTGTTACAAGTAATGCAGCAATAAGATTATTAGCAGCATGAAAACCTAAAGCAAGTTCAAGACCATCATCCATAAGTGTCATAATTCCCAAAACGAAACCAACTGTTATGTATAGAATTACAAATTCGTATCCAAGTGCTGTAATCTCAGGATTAGCTAGATGTAAAGACCCAAAAACAGTAGATGTTAAAAAAAGTGCCATAAATCTACTATTCAACCAATGACCAAAGCCTTGCATTAAATAACCACGAAAAACAATCTCCTCAACACTAGTTTGAATCGGTATAAACAAAATTGCTATTACTGCTAAGATTAAAAACTCTTTAACTTTAAAATTGAAAACGTAGTTTTCAGGATTAAGAGAATATTCTAAAAAAACAAAGGCAGAAACAACTGTACCCCAGAGCATAAAAGAATACAAAACCCTTTCTAAATCAATTTTTTTTCTGCTAGATAGGATTGACATAATAGGCAAGTCATGCAGTTTTTTTACGACTAACCATATACCTGGTAAAACAAATGCAAAGCTTAAGAGTAGTAAAAAAAGTCTAAGATTTGATGGAATTGTTTTAAAAATATCCATTGGTTCAGCATCAGGGCTAGGTAACTCTGAAGGTAAAAAAGGTATCATAGGTAGCTGTCCTATGGTAGAGAATAGTATTAGTATAAATGATCCTAATATATAATACCAAAAGTTTTTTAGTTTATATGATTTATCCCAAAGAAACATCATTGAAAATTAGCTAAAATAATCATATAAATAAAGGAGAATAACATATGAAAGTATATCGTATGAATGTTATACTTGATCAAAGATCTACTATTGTAGTGCTTAAATAATCCAGCTATTAGGTAATATGAATAAATCATTGTTACAGGTATTAGTAAATACAAGAACAAGGATTCTTGAGTTTGATTAAGAAGATTTTCTGCTATATAGTAAAGAGAGCCTACAGCTAATGCTAAGTTAAGTGCATAAATCCATCTTGATGATTTTTTACCCAAAAGAACAACTAAATGATTTTTACCAACTTTTTTATCTGATGCATAGTCAGGGTATTGGTTTATAAAAAGAATATTAGTTGTCAATAGACCAATTGGAACTCCAAGTAAAATCAAATTGTAAAATTCATTTGAAAACAACTGAATTGTTTCATTAGCAATAGCAAATCCAGTACCTAATGTTAGTAAAGGTCCAAACGAAAGAAAAATTGAAAGCTCTCCTAAACCATATCTAGACGAAAGTCTTATTGGTTTTGCAGTGTAAAAGTACCCAACCAGAACTCCAATTAAGGCAATTATTGCAGCGTAATATGCATTAAATGTAGATCCAGTATTTAAATAACTTGTATATAAAATACCAGCAGCAGTAAATAAACCTAAAATAAACATCACATTAGCTAGACTTTTAGTACCCTTTAAAGTTATTAGACCAAGCTCTACTGCCCTACTTCCTCCAGATAATTGAGCACCCTGAAGGATTGTTGAGTCCATTCCTGCATTAAAGTATTCCGTGTTAGCTTCATCTGTACCATGTGTAACATCAAAGTAATCATTGTACAAGTTTGAAAATAGATGAAAGAATAATATTCCAAAAGTAGTCAGAGTAAGAGATATTGGGCTAAATAGATTATCTCCAATTCCTGCATAATAACATCCAATGGCAAAAACTGGGAATAAAGATGCAGAAGCAAAACCAACTCTAGTTATTGCTACACCTTTTATGATTTTTGTAACAAAACTGATAGGTATATTAACTTCTTCATCAATTACTTCAGTGATTCCACAATATCCTGTTTGTGGATTATTTTTTCCATTACCAAAATTTGGGGTTATTTTAATTTTTGCAGCAAATTTTGAACCATCTTTTCTTATAAAATTGGTTTTGGTAATATGTTCACCAGTTTGATTTGCATCTTTTAACCAACCTAGAACATTCTGAAGAACTATTTCTCCTGGTGAAAAAATTGAAACTCTTTTAATACCTACTAATTCATTAGAAGGATAACCAAACATTTTAACAGCACCATCGTTCATGTTTGTAATTAAACCTTCCATATCGCATATAATAACACTTTTCATATAAATATTTTTAAAGTGCCAAATTTACATTTTGACAAATTAATATGAAAGTTTTTTTTAAGTTTTACTTATTAATTGTTAACGTGGTGAGTTTTGCAAACGAAATATCTTTTCCTTCTTTGTTTTTAATTGATATTTTCCAAAGCTGCATTGTTCTACCCATATGAATAGGTTCAGCTTTTGCAATAACGGTTCCTTCACTTATACCCCTTACATGATTAATTGACAGTTCAACGCCTCTTAACATCTGGTTCTCTTTTTTTGAAAAAATTGCAGCAGCTGAACTTCCAACTGTTTCTGCTAGAGCAGCAGTAGCTCCACCATGAAGGATACCAGCAGGTTGATGAAGCTTTGGGGTAACTTGCATTTCAGCAACTAAGAAGGTTTCACCAACATCTGTAAAATTTATATCTAGAGTAGAAACAAGAGTACCCTTACACCTATCATTAGCTTCTTTTAGAATAAACTTTTTTAATTTATTATCAATCAAAATCTATTCTTCTTTTACTTCTTCAAAATCAACATCCTGTACGTCGTCACCTTTGGAATCAGTCGATGTATTTTGGTTATCTGGTGAAGGTCCTTCTCCTGGCTGACCAGAACCACTTTCTGCTTGTGCTTTATACATCTCCTCTGAAGCATTTTTCCAAGCTTCGTTTATGGCATTTAATGTCTCATCAATTTTTTCTAAATCTTTTGATTCATATGCTTTTTTCAAATCCTCTAGAGCAGACTCAATTGGCTTCTTTTTATCATCAGATAATTTATCACCAAAGTCTTTAAGCTGTTTTTCAGTCTGGAATATCATTTGATCAGCACTGTTAAGTTTATCAACTTCCTCTTTGGCCTTTGAATCCGCTTCAGCATTAGCTTCAGCATCTTTTTTCATTTTTTCAATCTCCTCTTCTGTTAAACCAGAGGAAGCTTCAATTCTAATATCCTGAGATTTATTAGTGGCTTTATCCAGTGCGCTTACATTAATTATTCCGTTAGCATCAATATCAAATGTAACCTCTATTTGAGGAACACCTCTTGGTGCAGGTGGAATTCCATCAAGATGAAATCTTCCAATAGTTTTATTGTCTTTAGCCATTGGTCGCTCACCCTGAAGAACATGAATCTCTACAGATGGCTGATTATCAGCAGCGGTAGAGAAAACTTGTGATTTTTTTGTTGGAATCGTTGTATTTGACTCAATAAGCTTGGTCATAACATTACCCATTGTTTCTATTCCAAGTGATAGAGGAGTAACATCTAATAGCAATACATCTTCAACATCACCAGAGAGAACACCACCTTGAATTGCAGCTCCTACTGCAACAACTTCGTCTGGATTAACTCCTTTTGATGGTTTTTTTCCAAATAGAGACTCAACCTCTTTTTGAATAATTGGAATTCTTGTTGAACCTCCAACTAAGATCACTTCATCAATATCTTTTTTAGTTAAACTAGCATCTTTTAATGCTTTTTTAACTGGCTCCATAGATCTTTTAACTAATTCATCAGATAATTGCTCAAACTTAGCTCTTGTTAATGTAGTCACTAAGTGTTTAGGACCAGATGATGTAGCTGTTACATATGGTAAGTTAATTTCTGTTTGCGTGGATGAAGAAAGTTCTATTTTAGCTTTTTCTGCAGCCTCCTTTAGCCTTTGAAGCGCCATAGAATCATCCCTCAAGTCAATTTGCTCGTTTTTCTTAAATTCTTCAGCAAGAAAATCTATAATAACTTGATCAAAATCATCTCCTCCAAGATGAGTATCTCCATTTGTAGATAATACTTCGAATACTCCGTCACCAAGT
>CACEKL010000017.1 GCA_902560025.1 uncultured Bacteroidota bacterium
TAATTTATTAGCTTTTATATTCTGAGCCACACCTCCTGACATTACTATATTTTTAATACCAGTTTCTTTTATTCCATTTGAAATCCATTCTGATAGAAGCTCCTCTGTTCTTTTTTGAATACCATAAGCAATTGCATCAAATCTTTCTCCTTCAAGTTTATCTTTAAAATAAAAGAAGTGATCTTTAATTTTATTTTTATACTTGAAACCTAATCCATCTACTTGAAGGGTGTCAGCATACACTTGGTATGCATCACGTCCATATTTTTCTGAATTATAGGCAGCTAAACCCATTAATTTATATTCATGTTCAGCAGGCCTCATTCCCAGGAGCAGGGTTGCATATCTATACATTCTACCAATATTACAGTTAGATGATCGTGAAATTTCATTTAATTGTTCACCTGGTTTTGCTATTGAAACTGTACCATTTGCTCCATCTCCAAATCCATCCATTGTATATACTAATAACTGATTATTCCTATTTGGACAAGATATATAACCATAGTATGCATGACACATATGATGATCGTGATGTGAAATAATTGATTCATCAATATCAAGGGTTTTTACAAGATGTTGAACCCTAGCATTCCACATTCCATCATTATCTCCCTCATGTTCAATTAATGATTCATCATATGGAAAATTATTTTTATCCACCCTGTGAGACAAAACTTCTAGATATTTAGGGTCCTTATTTTCATATATTTTTGGGAACCAATATTCAGTTTGTTCTTTCCAATAATCTTTAATTGATAATTTAGAGTTTCTTGATGTATAAAAGTATGAAGGTGGGAGATGTTTAGATGACATTGCAACTCTGTCAATGTCCTTTAAAGAAACTCCTGCTGTATCTAATACACATTTTATTGCTAATGATGGAAACCCATAATGATTTTTTTGTCTTGACAGCCTTTCCTCAGCTATTGAACATACTAATTTACCATCAATAATTAGTGATGCACTTGCATTATGACTATCATGTATTCCTAATATTATCATTTCATTAATTTTTAAGATTTATATATTGCCAATCTTTGGCTAGCGAAATTATTTTTTTATTCCTTATGCTTAATTTTTCTGTTTCATTAAGGTTGGATGATATCCATCTTGCTCTATTTAAATCATCCTCGTTATCAACCACTAATCTTAACTTTAAGTTTTCTTTTTTATGTAAAAAGTCACAATTAAAAATTTTAAATTTTTCTGAATTATTATAATAGTAACGAGTTACATGTTCTCTATCCAATAAATCTGATGTAAATTTTGATACCTTATCAAGCGACTTAACATCTATTATTTCTCCTGTGAGTCCCGGAGGAACAGTTCTAGGAAATATATTAGTTGTTAAGTCATATTTACCGTTTTTGTGAATAGAAATCATTTTATCGTAGATATCAACATCAAAAAATGGTCTATCTCCACAAATTCTTAAAAAGCTATCATATTGATATTTTTTGGAAGCTTCAAGTGCTCTAGAAATTACATTATTGAGGCTGCCCCTATACAAGTTTATCTTATTTTGTTTAGCAAATAAAGCAATTTTATCGTCTTCTTGATTATTTGAGGTTGCAATACAAAAATGCTCAATATTTTTTATTTGTTTAGTTCTTTCAATTACCCTTTCCAAAAGAGTCTTTCCAGATATTTGGATCATCGCTTTACCTGGTAATCTTTTAGAAGTCATTCTCGAAAAAACAATAGCACCTGTTCTCATATTTTCAATTATATTACTTGGTGACTTACAAGCTTACTAAACTCTGATTTATTATCATTTTTTAAATCATCGTATGAACCTTCCTCAATAATTTTACCTTTATTTATCAAATAAATCTTATCAACTTTTCTTATTGTTGAAAGTCTATGCGCAATTATAACTACTGTTATTTTACCTTTTAACATATCAATACTTGCTTGGATACTCTTCTCAGATTCAGAATCTAATGAGCTAGTTGCTTCATCTAGAATTAATAGACTAGGTTCTCTGTATAACTCTCGTGCAATGAATAATCTCTGCTTTTGACCACCAGATAATAGAATTCCTCTATCACCCACAATAGTGTTAAATCCATCAGGTAAAGACTCAATAAAATCTAATATATTTGCTTGTTTTGCTGCATCTCTAATTTTTCTTTCTGAAAAATTTTCATTATTCCACATAGTAATATTATTTGCAATGGTATCATCAAAAACTAAAGTATCTTGAGAGACATAACCTATATGTTTTCGCCAACTAGATTTATCTAATTCGCTAGATGTAATTTCATCAATAAATAACTCTCCATCATTTGGTTCGTTAGTTAAGGTAATTAAATCAACTAATGTAGTTTTTCCTGCACCAGACTCTCCAACAATAGCAACTGAGCTTTTAATTGGTATTTCTAACGAAATATTATACAAAGCTCCTTTAGAACTTTTTCCATAACTAAAGTTGAGGTTTTTAAATAGAATTCCTTTATTAAAACTCTCAATGAGTTTTTTCCCATCAGTTGATTGATTTTTTGATTGGTTTAAAAACTCATTATGAACAAGTTCCATACTTCCAATATCTTTAAATGTACCTTGAAATGCACTTTGAACTGCTAGTGTAGAGTTTAATGCTCTGTAAAACAATGCAATTGAAACTAAAATAGGCTCTAATCTTAATCCAAAAACAAAAATTTGTAAATAGACAATAAGCATTATAAATAGAACAGCTATAGGCTCTCTGACAGATTGGGTAAAAGCAGCAGCTACTCCAGACTTTATTTGAGTAGTGGTAAGAACTTGAATTGATTGGTTTATGTATTTTTTTAAAGAATTAATCTGATTAGTAGATATCAAATATTTGAATCCATGTATTGACTGAATTAACCACTTTGTTAACACACCATTTTCTTCAGCAGCTATTCTAGAAAGATTTTGAACATAAGAGTTCATTCTTAAGAAAAGGATTAATAGGAGTATTCCTAGAGCAAGAGCCATTAGTCCAAAGCTAAATGTCATCATAAATGCAAGTGTCATAAGTATGATAGTATTTATAAAATGTGATCCCAGAAGAGAGAGATGCCTAAACGACTCCAGCGCTTTTGTTGGTTGTTCATTGATTAAGTTTATAAGATCCCCTGTGTTTTTCGTAGAAAAATAGCCATAACTCATATTAGAGTAGAGGTTAAACAATTTAACTTTAATTTCTTTAAGTAATTGACCTAGAAGACTGGCCGTTAAGCCAAGTGCAAAAAATGTGATTAGCCCCTTAAAAAGAAAAGCTATTGATATTAAAAGTAAAATTGATATAATTGAGTCAGAGAAACCTAGAAATTCAATAAATCTATATAAAAGTTCATTTACTCCCCCATCAAACTTGCTAACATCAGAATCGCTATCTAATGATTGTAATAGAGGAAGTAGCATAAGAATTCCAATCCCTTCTGATATGGAAGCAATTATACCAAGAACATATATCAAATACATTCTTATACCCAAGTATACTTGAAAAATTTTTAAATATTTAAAAATATCAATTAGTGGTTTAAACATTTAGAGTCTATGTTTGGTTGTTTCTTTATCTAAGAATCCTTTAACATCATAAATTATTGAATCATTAGATTTTTTATACTTTGTTAAATCAATTGTGTGAAATAAATCATGTCCCACAGCAAGAATAATTGCATCATATTTTATACTTGGCATTTTATTATAAACAATGATGTTGTTTGTATTTTCAAAAGAATCACCTTTAACCCAAGGATCAAAAACATCAACGTTTAAACCTGAATTTCTTAAATTAGAAATAATATCAACAACTTTTGTGTTCCTATAATCAGGGCAATTCTCTTTAAAAGTTATACCCATTACTAATACATTAGATTTGTTAAAATCCTTGATTTGATTTTTTAACAGGTTTAGAACTTGATTTGCTATAAAAGCACCCATTTCATCATTAACTTTTCTTCCAGCTAAAATTATCTCTGGATTATAACCTTCTTTAAGTGATTTATCCGCTAAATAATAAGGGTCAACTCCAATACAATGTCCCCCAACTAATCCAGGTCTAAAATTTAAAAAATTCCACTTACTTGAAGCAGCATCCAACACGTCATTAGTATCTATATTTAACAAGCTAAAGATTTTTGCTAACTCATTTATAAAAGCTATGTTTATATCTCTTTGAGCATTTTCTATAACTTTAGCTGCCTCAGCTACTTTTATAGATGTTGCCATAAACGTACCTGCATCTATTACACTAGAGTATAAATCGTCTACAATCTTGGCTGTCTCTGTAGTTGAACCAGAAGTTACTTTAATTATTTTTTCTATTGTATGGTCTTTATCTCCTGGATTTATTCTTTCAGGAGAGTAACCACAGAAAAAGTCTATATTATATTTAAGATTACTAGCATTTTCTAATATTGGGACACATTCATCTTCGGTACATCCGGGGAAAACTGTACTCTCGTAAATTACAATATCCCCTTTAGACAAAGCATTTCCTACTAATTTAGAAGCTGATAATAAAGCTTTTAGATCAGGTTTTTTATCTATAGTTATTGGAGTTGGGACTGTAATAATGTAGATATTACAATCTTCAATATCATTGTCATTATTTGTCAGTAACAAGTTATTTCGTAATGATTGCTCTAGTTTTTCTGAACTTATTTCAAGGGTATTATCATTAAATTTATTTAATTGATTTATTCTATCAGAATCTACATCATATCCTATTACTCTGTATTTTTTTGAAAATAATACAGATACAGGAAGTCCAACATACCCTAGACCAATTACTCCTATTTTAAAGTTTTTCATGGTTTTCCTATTATATATACATCAAAGCCTAAAGCTTCAAGTTTGTCTTTATCAACCAAATTCCTTCCATCAAATAAAGTTGGATTTGAACTCATTATACTTTTGGCTTCTTTCCAATTAATTTCTTTAAATTCATCCCATTCAGTACAAAGAGAAATTAAATTAGAATCTTTAATTGCAGAGTAAGAGTTTTCACAGACTGTAACATTTGAAATCAAATTATCTATCTCTAGCTTACTTAGTCCATCTTCTAAAATTTTATTTTTGATGTCATATATAATTTGATTGATTGAGGCCATGGGATCATAAACTCTTAATTTTGCACCATTTAATAATAATTTTTTTGCTAAAATTATTGATGCTGATTCTCTTGAGTCATTTGTATCTTTTTTAAACGCCCAACCAAGAATTGATATAGTCTTTGAATTAAGGTCTGAATTGAATGCTTCAATTATTTTTTCACCAAACCTATTGGTTTGATAATCATTAATTCTTATAACGTTCTCCCAATATTCAGCCACCTCATTTAAACCATAATGCTTTGAGATATAGACTAGATTTAATATATCTTTTTTAAAACAACTGCCTCCAAACCCTATTGAAGAATTTAAAAAACTAGGACCAATTCTTTTATCCATTCCAACAGCCACTGAAACCTCATCAACTTTTGCTCCAGTTTTTTCGCATAATGCTGAAATACTGTTAATTGAAGAAATTCGTTGAGCAAGCATAGCATTAGACACTAGTTTTGATAATTCCGACGACCACACATTTGTAGTTAAAATTTTATCTTTTGGAATCCATCTACTGTAAATTTCTACCAAGTTACTTAAGGCACTTTTCCCTGATTTTGTGTTATCAGCTCCTATTAAAACTCTATCAGATTTAAAAAGATCATCTATAGCTGTACCTTCAGCAAGAAACTCAGGATTAGAAAGTACTTCAAAATTTATATTTGAGTCATTATTATCATCTAGAATTTCTTTAATTCTTTCAGCTGTTCTAACCGGTAGGGTAGACTTCTCTATTATTATTTTGCTAGATTTAGATACTCTAGCAATATTTTTTGCACAATTTTCAATAAAAGTTAAATCTGCTGCATAACCTTTCCCTTCACCTGAAGTTTTTGTAGGGGTATTTACAGCCATAAAAATCATGTCAGCTTCATCTATTGATTGATCTATATTAGTTGAAAAAAATAAATTTTGATTCCTTACCTTCCTAATAATATCAGCTAAACCTGGCTCAAAAACTGGAAGATTACTTAATTCACCATTCCATGCATCAATTTTATCTTTATTTATGTCTACTACATTTATTTTAATTTCAGGACATTTTAAAGCAATTACAGCCATGGTTGGCCCGCCTACAAAACCTGCACCTATACAACAAATATTCTTTGTTTTCATTTTTTATCTTTTAAAATCCATGAGGACGACTGAACCTTATCTCCTAGACCATCAATTAATCTAATTCCATATCTTTTACAAACTAAAGATTCTGGTATCGAGTCATTTTTTTGATCACCTCCATTAGCAAAAAATAAAATAAACTCATTTGAAAATTCTTTATAAATTTTCTCAATAGTACTGCTTACTGATTTGTCCGTATCTATTGATAAAAAAACCTTATCAATTACTTTAAGCTCTTTTAAAATTATCATTCTTTCCTCTTGATCCATAAATTTTTTTGAGCCTTTAAGTAATCTTTGATTATCATTATTTAAAATCACAAATAATATTTCACCATGTTTTTTTGCATTATGAAAATATTCAATGTGTCCCTTATGTAATGGGTTAAAGTATCCAGAAACAATTATTGCCTTTTTTTTCATGCTTATCTTGAGTAATCGTCTTGTATTCTAACTATATCATCTTCTCCAAAATACGAGCCAGTTTGAACCTCAATAAATACTAGAAGAGAATCTGAATCATTAGAAATTCTATGCTTTGATTTTTTATTAATTTGAACACAATCACCATATTGAATTCTCCTTTTATTCCCATCAATAACAATTTCTCCTGATCCCTGCACAATAGTCCAAACTTCAGAACGTTTATTATGAAATTGATAACTCAATCTGTGACCGGGTTTAACTTCAATTCTTTTTAATTTATATGAGCCTTCTTCATGAATAACAAGAAATCTTCCCCATGGTCTTTCAACTACAGTATTTTTATCCATTTTTATTAATCTTTAGAATATAGTTTTATATGAAATTGATTTGATGGTAAAGATGAAGACAAGTAAAAACTAACCTTCCTGCCAATTAAATCTTTTATTTTTTTTTCAAGTTGTGATATATAATTAAAATTAAGGTCCTTACCAACAAGAAATACCTCAATGTTTCCTGAGTCAATACCTTTTGCATAATCTCCAATTAAAGTAATATATTCAACATTACCCATTCTTTCTAATACAGCTTCAACTAAATCTTCCAATCCTAAATGTTTAAGTACTACTTTTCTGAGTGTTTCATATAAAGGATGAGAGCTATTGACCTTATATTCAATCTTATTATCTAGTTTAACTCTATTTAAATAACCGGCGTCATATAGATGATTAAGTTCTTTTCTAATTGAATTTGTTGACTCTCCCATTTCATTAGCTAGTCCATTTAAATAGCCAGTGTTAGCTTGAGAAATAAAAAATTTCAATAGAAGCCTTAACCTAGTTTTTGATGTAATTAATTGATTTAACAAACTTTATGTAATTTAAGTAACAAAAGTACTTAATTTTTAATAACTTTACAACTTAATATTATTTTTATAAATTAAATGTTAAACAAAATTATTTTAGGCACTGCACAATTAGGTATGAGTTATGGTATAAATAATTATGGCCTCCTGAATAAGAGTGAAGTATTTGAAATACTAGATTTTGCAATTGAAAACGGAATAAGAACACTGGATACTGCTGAAGTCTATGGTAATTCAATTAATCTAATTGGAGATTATATTAAAGAAAGACCTGATAGTAATCTTAAATTGATTTCAAAAATAGATTCGAGCTTAAATTTGAAAAGACTAAATTTTGAAAAACATATTCAAAATCAGTTAAATATTCTTGGCTTAAGTTCATTTTATGGCTACATGTTTCATGATTATTATAGTTTTAAAAATAATGATTTCGCTCTAAATAAGCTTATAGATTGTGGAATGATTAAAAATGTAGGAATATCCATATATGAAACTGATAACATCATTGATATAGTCAAAAATTATAAATTTGATTTTATTCAAATTCCCTTTAATCTTTTAGATAACGAAAAAGAAAAGATTGAAATTTTAAAAGTTGCGTGTGAAAAACAAATTGAAGTTCATGCAAGATCAGTTTTCCTTCAAGGATTGTTTTTTAAACCATTTAAAAATTATAATAATAAATTAGGACCTCTTAAGAGATATATAAAGAAGCTGAAAAATATATCTTTAGAATCAAAACTTGATATAGAGTCTTTAGCCCTCATGTATCCACTTAAAAAACACTATATTAATAAAGTGATTTTTGGTGTTCATAATTTGGAACAATTTTCAAAAAATATTAAGATTATTAACTCAAATACTTCTATTCCTGGAAATCAGATTGAAGAAATATTAGTTAAAGAAAAAGAATTATTAAAACCATATAACTGGAAATAAATTGAAAAAAATTGCAATAATACCCGCAAGAGGAGGTTCAAAAAGAATTCCAAAAAAAAATATTAAAGATTTTATGGGATCTCCTGTGATTAGTTATGCTATCAAAGCCGCATTACAAAGTAATTTATTTGATACAGTAATGGTCTCAACAGATTGTAAGGAAATTGGAAAAACAGCAAAAAAATATGGTGCTAAAGTTCCATTTTTTAGAACAAAAAAAAATTCAGATGATTTCGCCTCTACTGATGATGTTATAAAAGAAGTTTTAGACTATTATTATGATAAAGAAGAAAAGTTTGATTATGGTTGTTGTATCTACCCTGTTAATCCATTTTTAGAGGCAACTAGATTATTTGAAGGACTGCAAAAAATTAAATCATCAAATTTTGATTGTGTATTTTCTGCAGTGAAATACTCATACCCTATTCAAAGAGCTTTTAGGATTGTGGATAACAAGATGAAAATGATTAGTCCCAAAAACTATTTAGTTAGAAGTCAAGATTTAAAGGAAACATATCATGACGCAGGACAGTTTTACTGGTTTAAGACAAAGTCTTTCATTCAACATAACAGATTATGGACAGATAACACTAGCATAGTTGAACTAGGCGTAGATGAGGTTCAAGATATAGACACCGAATCTGATTGGAAAATAGCTGAGCTTAAATTTCAAATTAAAAAAAATTTAAAGCTTAATAAATTATGATTAATTTTAATTAGTTAACTCAATTTAGTCTAATATGTTTTTAAATCAATTTAAGATAGGGGAAAAACTTGTAGGTGAAGGACATCCAGCATATATAATTGCAGAGATAGGAGCAAATTTTAACGGCAGTTTAGAACATGCTAAAAAACTTTGCGATGCTGCAAAAAAAGCAGGAGCAGATTGTGCAAAGTTTCAATCATTCATATCTGAAAAAATAGTTTCTGCGAAAGGATTTTCAAAAATGAATCTTACAGGAGTGCATGGCACTTGGGACAAGTCAGTATCAGAAGTGTTTAAAGAGGTTGAATTTCCAAGAGAATGGCATAAAGAAATAAAAGATTATTGTGATAAAATTGGAATTCATTTTTCAACTTCTCCATATGATTTTGAAGCAGTTGATTTATGTAAAAAACTAAATGTTCCATTTATTAAAATTGGTTCAGGAGAAATTACTTGGTTAGAGATGATTGATTATGTTGCAAGAAAGAATTTGCCAATTGTAATGGCAACAGGAGATGCAACATTATCAGAAATTGATGAAGCAGTTAATACTATAAAAAATGCTAAAAATGAAAAACTAATATTACTTCAATGCATTACAAATTATCCATCTCAAATTGAAAGCGCAAATATCAATGTTTTAAAAACTTATAAGACTGCATTTAATGTTTTAACAGGGTATTCAGATCATTCTCCCGGTGATCTTGTAATACTAGGGTCAATCGCACTAGGGGGTTGTGTTGTTGAAAAACACTTTACTCTTGATAAAAAAGATAAAGGTCCTGATCATCCTCACTCACTTGATTTTAAAGAATTTAGTCAAATGGTTAAGAATATCAGATTAATGGAAACAGCTCTAGGAAGTTCTAAAAAAGATGTTGTAGATGAAGAGCATGAGACTGTTACTGTCCAAAGAAGAGGATTGTATGCAGCAAATGATATTAAATCAGGAGACATAATTACTGAAGAGGATATAGATGTTCTTAGACCTGCACTTGGCATCATGCCAAAATATAAAACTGTTGTAGTTGGAAAAACAGCAAAGTCAAATATTAGCAAGGGTGATCCTCTCTATTGGACAAATTTTTAGATATGAGCCTAACAGCTAGAGAAAAGTTTATAGCATTAGTTGACAACGATGGTATTATTAAATCTGACATAATTGTCTTGCTTGAAGGAGATGGTTTTAATAGATATAAAAAAGCTGCTGATCTTTTTAATAGCGGATACTCAGATAAAATTGTTTTCAGCGGAGCAATAACTGATTATAACTATGGAAGCTTTCCTTTTGAAGACATTTTGCCAAAATTATTGGAAACGGGGGTTCCAAAAGAATCAATAATTCATGAAAAAAAATCGTCTAATACACTAGAACAAGCGATCGAAGTAATTGATATTGCAATTAAAAATAACTGGGATAAAATTATTCTTGTTGCTACACATGATCATCAATACAGGGCATATTTAACCTTCTTAAAGCAAGTTTTAAAGAAGAAAAAAGAAATTCTTCTGTTCAATAGTCCCGTAAGAAATTTAAAATGGTTTGAAAAAAATGTTTGGGGCAGAAGGTTTGATAATATTGATAATGAATTTGACAAAATCAATCTGTATATGCAAAAAGGCCATTTAGCATCCTTTGATGAAGCCATTGAATATCATAAAGTCAAAGAAAAGTACTTAATATAGTATGGATATAAATGAAGCAAAAAATATATTTAAAGAAAATTTTATAGGTCCAAATGAACTTAATACAATTAATAATAGTTTAAAGTTTAAATTGCCCAATAAAATTCCTGATATTGATATAAATATTACAGGGATCAACCCCAAGGATTATATACTAATATTGGGCGTTGGTATACTAGAAGATAATACTCCAATAAATATTAAAAAACTTATTTCAATTTTTGGAATTCAGTCATCAACAAAAAAAAATTGGTTTTTATAATCAAGATTGGTATTTAGATGAAGAATTTGTTAAAATTAATTTATCAAATAAATGGTATTTAGTCCAAAAAAATGTCAATGAAATCACCAGAGGTAAACTTCCTGAAAATAATTTTGAGGAATACTTGCCCTCTGCGATCCTATGTTCTTATACTTTTTTTGTTTGGTGGTTAATTACAAATGAGATTTTATGGAAAAATGATTTTATTTGGTGTTCTGATGAAGATAGACATGGAGATAGAATTTATGTTGGTAAATATTTAGATCAAGATGATGAAACTAGATCTGGCTTTAGTATTCACAGACATCTAAAAATAAAATCAAATTATGGTTGTATCAAGTCTTTATAAAGAATCCATGTTATAACAGTCTTTATTACTATTTTTAATTTATGAATGAAAAGAACTCTTTGAATAGTCTGTTTGATAGGTTATATCCAATAATGAGGAGCATAACAGGGCCTGGTATTGAAGAAAGTTTAAATATTTTTAAAGAATTTATGCCATTAGATATCTCAAAGACTCCTACAGGTGAAAAGGTTTTTGATTGGATCGTACCCAAAGAATGGCATTTTAAAAAAGCATATCTAATTGGACCTGATGGAAATCTAGTTTGCGATTCATCAGTTAATAATCTTCATGTTGTTAATTACTCAGAATCTATTAATAAAAAACTGAGTCTTGAGGAATTAGAATCTCATTTATACTCTATACCTGAACTACCAGATGCAGTTCCATACGTTACAAGTTACTACAATAAAAATTGGGGATTTTGCATTACTCACAAACAAAGATTAAAGTTAAAGGAAGGTGAATATCATGCAGTTATCGAATCAAAATTTGTTGATGGAGGTGTACCGCTAGCAGAGTGCATTATTAAAGGAGAAAGTAAAAAAGAAATTCTTTTAACTAGTTATCTTTGTCACCCATCAATGGCCAACAATGAACTTTCAGGACCACTTGCTCTACTAGCTCTTTATAAACGTATTAAAAAATGGGATAAAAGGAGATATACATATCGATTTCTGTTAAATCCTGAGACAATTGGTGCACTTTGTTTTATTAAAAAAAATAATAGGCATCTTAAAGAAAATTTAATTTCAGGTCTAGTACTAACTTGTGTTGGAGGGCCATCCGATAGTCTCAAGTATAAATCCTCAAGGAATATTGACACCCTTATAAATAATGTGTTTAGACATAAAGATTTTCAAAAAATGTTACCAATTAATCCTGTTCCTTTTAATCCAACTGAAGGCTCTGATGAAAGGCAGTACTGCTCTCCTGGCTTTAATTTTCCTGTTGGTCAAATATCAAGAACAACATATGGTGAATATAAAGAATATCATACTTCACTTGATAATAAAGATTTTATGAATATGGATAGTATTATAGAAAGTGTTGATACAATTGAAGAAATGTTAAAATATGTTGAAATATGTGGTTGTCCTATTAACTTATTTCCATATGGAGAACCTCACCTGGGTAGCAGAGAGCTTTATCCTAATGTTAATTCAAACCAAACTAGGAAAAATTCCACTGATAAATTAATTGATAAAAGAACTCAGTTAGATTATATCCTTCACTTACTTAACTTATCTGATGGCATGCATAACTTAATTGAAATTTCGAATATTATCGGATGTTCAGTAGATGACTTAAAACCAATAATCAATATATTAGAGAATAAGAATATGATAACATTTAATAAAGATTAATGAAAATTATTTTTTTAACAGGTTCTCATCCTCGACACGCATATATTGCTAACGAGATAAACAAGTCGGGTTATTTATCTGGTCTAATAATTGAACAAAGGGAAAAGCATGTACCGACTGCTCCAAAAGATTTAAATACCAACCTAAAATTGTTGTTTAACTTACATTTTAAAAAAAGGCATGAATCAGAAATAAAATTCTTTAAAAAAAATAATTTTCCAAAAACTAATATTTTAAATGTAACTAAGGAGGAGCTAAATAGCTCAAAAACAATTCAGTTTATTAAAAATATTGAACCTGATTTAGTTATAAGCTATGGCGTACATAAACTCTCTGATGATGTAATAAGTTCATCTAAAGGAGAGGCTTGGAACATTCATGGAGGAATATCTCCATGGTATAGAGGTGTAGCTACCCATTTTTGGCCTAGTTATTTTTTAGAACCTCAAATGACCGGTATGACTATTCATGATCTTACTCAAGATATTGATGGTGGTAATATAATTCATCAAAATAGTGTTAGTTTAGTTAAAGGAGATTCTCTTCATGATTTAGCTTGCAGGGCAGTTAAAGAGATGGGGAATGATTTAAATATTTTAATAAGTAAATTCAAGAATAATGAGATTGTTAAGTTTCCTCAAACTACAAGTGGAAGGATATGGATATCAAAAGACTGGAGGCCTGAACATCTTAGAATGATATATGAGTATAACAATGACAACATAGTTGATTTAGTTTTACAAGGAAAGTTAACTGGGAAAAAACCAAAAATTTATAGACAATTTTAATTTAATATGAATATAACAATTGGACTTATATCATTTTTTATCTCTTTTGTTTTTTTATATTTCTCAAGAGAATATTATTTAAAGCATAATCTTCTAGATGTTGCAAATAAAAGGTCCTCACACAATGCTATTGCAACAAGGAATGGCGGTGTTTCAGTCTACTTAACTCTTCTTTTAATATCAATTTACTTTTATATAAATGGTATTGAAGTGTTTGATTATACATATTTAATCCCTTTGAGTATTTTATTGATTGTTGGGCTATACGATGATGTATATGATGTAGATTTTAAATTAAAATTTATATTTCAAATTATTACAGCAAAAATTTTAATAGATAATGGTGTCATAATCGACAATTTTCATGGCTTATTTGGTATTAATGAATTAAATAGAATATTTGCTCAAGTTTTTTCTGTATTTATCATTGTTGGAATTATTAACTCTATAAATTTTATTGACGGAATTGATGGTTTAGCTGTCTCTGTAATATCAATATTCCTGATTTTATTTGAATATTTTGCCTTATCTCAAACTGATTTTTTTATCATTTCAATTATTTTAATTGGATCTTTTGTGCCTTTGTTATACTTTAATTTTAGATCCAATAATAAAATTTTTCTTGGTGATTCTGGTTCTTTATTTTTAGGTGGAATAGTAAGCATTTATGTTTTTAAAATTCTTTCAAGTGATTATTTGATTGAATATCAATTTGATATAAATAAAATTCTATTTGTAATATCAATTTTATGCTATCCGATATTGGATATAACCAGAGTTGTTGTGATAAGATTGATTAAAGGCTATTCACCATTTAAAGCTGATAAAAATCATATACACCATAAATTAGATAAATATCTTAAGTCACATTATAAAGTTGTTTTAACAATTATAGTGTTTCAGGTTCTTGTATTTGTTATATTTCAATCTGTTTTTTAATATTTTCGATCTTAAAAACAAAGTTCAAAATCTTTTTTATTAAAAGTAAATAAATTGTTTGAGTCAAGATCTCTTAGAATCTGACAAGCATTATCTCTTTCATTATCATTCGAAAGGTAAACAGAATGAGCTAACTTAAATAAAATATCTGGTGAGGTTTCCTGAAATTTCTCAATATAGTCTTTTGCAATTTCGTCAATATTTACGTAATTACTAATGTTATAATTAGCAATTATATAGTTGTCATAATATTGTCTGATATTTGAATGAAGATCAATAGCCATTTTAATTTTATTTATTCCTTCAAGAATCTCACCTTCTTTGAATAGATTAATGCCTTCCTGTTCGAGAGATGATGCCCGCTTAACATTTTCCTGTCCGTATATAATATAGTCATGCATTATTCTTACTTGATCGTTCCAAGAAAATCTTTCTAGTGCCTGTTTTGCAATTTTTTTTCCGTCATACTTCCTAATTAGAGATGTATCATTAACAATTGCGGCTAAGGATATAACCCAAACCTGGGGTTCTCTTATTTTTACTTCGTAATCCATTGAATTTAAATTTACAAATACGCTATCTGTCTTTTTTTGATCTATAAGTAACCTAGTCATCATCACATAGTGTAATGCATTATTTGGAAGAGCATTGAAAGCTTTTCTTGCATAATATTCAAAGTCATCTTTCTTACGAAGGTTTTGAAATATTGCAGCTAATCTTGATTCGCTAAACATAAGATATGGATTATCTTTTGCAGCTAATTTATGAAGCTCAATAGCGTTTAGAACTGAATCTTTAGCAATAAGATATTCTGCCTTAATAGACTTCATCGGCATTGCAAAAACATTTAGAGTTGGATAATCAACATCTATTTTA
>CACEKL010000018.1 GCA_902560025.1 uncultured Bacteroidota bacterium
GACACCTCCTCTGATGGGCATTAACCAAGTTGAATATGTAGAAGTTATAAAAGGTCTAGCTGCCTCTAATCGTTATGGCTCAGATGGGGCAGGAGGAGTTATTATAATTAAAACTGCTGTCAGCGCTTCTAATTCAGAACTTATTAACTCTCCAAAAAATCTTTGGAGAACTGTGACAGAAAAAAAAGTTAAAAAGTAAACTTTGTGAAAAACTTTTTTAGAATTTCTGTTTCTTAGCATTATGAAATACTTCTATATAATTCCGGTTTTTCTTTTAATGACATCTGTATATTCTCAAGATGATCCTATATTAAAGTCACAACAAAATGCTATTTCGTCAATGTCATTAGTTGATGCATTAGCTTCTCGAATTCCTGGTGCAAAAAAAATTACAGATAGATCAGGAAATAAAAATATTGCTCTTAGGGGTAGACAATCTTTTAACACAGCTGGTAACGAGGTATTGTGGGAGATTGATGGAGTTATATACACAAATCCCCCTGTGCTTAATGCAAGCCAAGTTAAATATGTTGAAGTTAAAACTGGGTTAGCTGCTACAAATAAATATGGAAGTCAAGGAGCTGGAGGGGTTATTTTAGTCAAAACAAATGTTAGCTCTGATGAGTTTAATAGTAGCAGAAATTTATGGAACAGATCTGCAAAAAAGTCACCTAAAGAGAAAAAGAAGAAGAAGAAGAAGAAAAAGTCTTGATTTTTATAACTTTAATAAAAACAAAAAGGTGAGAAGGACTACTATATTTACTTTATTTTCTTTTTTATTATTTGCTTGCAACTCAAACATCACAAATAATGATATATCTGACTTGGAATCTTTACAACTTAAAAGTTCATTTTTTGATTTAGAAGAAAATAATTTAGACCTCTCAGAATTTAATGACGGAAAAGTAGTAGTTAGCTACTGGGCCACATGGTGCGCACCATGTATAAAGGAGATGCCTAGTATCAAGAGAGCTGAAGAAATATTAGAGGACTACGGCTATACTTTTTTATTAGTTTCAGATGAAACAATTGACAAGATATCTAATTTTAAAAATGAAATGAATTTTGATTTAAAATTTTTGAAATCAAACAAATCCTTTGAATCACTTGGAGTTTACGCTATGCCTACTTCATATATTTTTAACGAAAATGGTAAAATTGTTGAAACTTTCGTTGGAGTAATTGAGTGGGATTCTGAAGAAATAATAAGTAAATTAAAAATGCTGTAATATGCAAAAATGTCTTCTTATTTTTTCTTTCTTGAGCTTATTATCCTGTACGTCAAAGGACATCATAATAGAAGAAATTTCTTTTTTATATGATAACAGTAATGCACAGCCTAGTTTAGTTTCAAATAATGGCTCTTTATCATTGACTTGGATTTCTTCTGACGAAGACATGAATGCTGAGTTAAATTTCAGACAGTATAAAGACGAAGAATGGACTAGTCCCCAAAAAATAGCAATTGGTTCTGATTGGTTTGTAAATTGGGCTGATTTTCCAACTCATGCAATTAGTGGAGACCAAGTTTTAACAAGCTACCTCAAAAAGTCTGCTTCTGGTATATACACTTATGATGTTTTTTTAAGCCTACAGAAGCTTTCAGGAGAAAAAGTAAAAGAAGATTTTATTTTAAACACCGATGGTTTCAAAGCAGAACATGGGTTTGTTAGTATAGTTTCAAAAGATGAGGAAGGGTTTTTAATTACCTGGTTAGATGGAAGGAATACAGTAGATAAAGATGTAGACGGAAATCATAAACCTATGACCATTCGATTTGCTGAAATCACAAATGCTGGCGATATTATTAATGAGGTTGAACTAGATGCATCTGTTTGTGATTGTTGTCAGACATCAATTACAAATACTGACAAAGGTCCCTTAGTTGTTTACAGAGACAGGAGTAAGGAAGAAGTTCGAGATATATATGCAACAAGAAACATAGATAATAAATGGGAGACTCCCACTCCAGTTCATAATGATGGATGGGTAATATATGGATGTCCAGTAAATGGTCCTAAGGTTGTGTCTGATTCTAATAATATCGCTGTAAGCTGGTTTACTGTTTATGAGGGGAAACCGAGAGTTAATCTTTCTTTTTCAGAATCTTATGGTTCTTCTTTTGGTGCTCCAATTCAAATTAATGATCATAATGCTATTGGTAGAGTAGATGTTGTTTACCTTAACGACAAGGAAGTGCTTGTTAGTTATATGGAGGATGATGATTATGATACATATTTAAGATTAAAGAAAGTTTCTATAGATGGAAAAGTTTCAAATCCAATTACAATTTCTAAAATTGATAGTGGCCGAAATACGGGGGTTCCACAATTAGAAATACTTAATGATGAAATATTTATTGTTTGGACTGTTTTTGAAAATGAAAACAATCAATTGAAAACAGTAAAATTAAGTTCCAAAGACATATAAAGTTTGAAAAATTATTTCTTTTTAATATTACTAATAATATCTAGTTGTTCAGAAATTCCAGAGGATCAAAATTTTGATTCTGCAGAAATTGTCGAGACAGTTGTTTTACCAAAAATTATAAATGAAACTTCTGGACTAGAAATTTTAAATGAAGTTTTTATAACTCATAATGATTCTGGCGGAGAGCCAAGTTTATATTTTTTTAATCTTAATGGTGAGATCATATATTCTAAAAAACTAGAAGAAGAATCTGTTTGGGAAATTTATAATAATGACTGGGAAGATATTACAGCTGATGAAGATTTTATATACATTGCCGACACAGGAAATAATTTTGGCACCAGAGACAACCTAAATATTATAAAAGTCAAAATAAGTGATTTCAGTGTTGATAGTAAAATTGATATTTTTTATTCTGATCAAAAGTCTTTTTTTCCTTCTTCAAAACATAAATATGACGCAGAAGCTCTATTGATAATAGAGGATAAAATTGCTCTTTTTTCAAAAGATAGAGATTCCCTAAATACAGATATTTATTTAATCGACAATACGGTAAAAGAAAAACAAGAATTATCAAGTGTTGCAAATTTTAATGTCAATTCATTAATAACTGGTGGAGACTATGATAGTGATACTGGTATTCTAGCTTTGGTTAGCTACTCATCTAGAGGTGAACAATATTTAATTTTATTTGAAGATTTTAATATTGAAAACCCAAGTTATAACTCATTCAAAAAATATAGTATCCCTATTGAAAGAGCTCAAATAGAAGCTGTAAAAATTATTAGTAAAAAATTATTTTGGGTTACTTCAGAAGATGAAGGACTTGGAAATCCCTATATGTATAAGTTAGAAGTAAAATAAAAAAAAACGCTCCTAACAAAACCAATTAACAAAAATTCAAAATTAACCTAGCTAAAAAAGGACTAAAAATGACCTAGGAGCGTTTGTGAATCAACACTATAAAAATAAGTTTATTATTCCTGGTATTTTTTTAAAGAAAAGTTAAAATTATTTAAGATTATAGGTCAAACTAATTTTTAAGAAGGGGTGTCTTTTAGTTCTTTGATTGTTAGTGTCTTTTGACATTGAATTGTAAGAGGTAAGTATCTGTAAATCTTTAAAATTTTTTTTGAACCCGATTAAAAATAAATTTCTAAAATTATTTGACTCCATCACTAAGTTTGCCTTATCATTAAGTAAACTTCCCTCTAGTTTAAAATCATGTAGAAAGTACTCTTGCTTTGTACCTATAAAAAAAGAAAACTTTGAATCACCATTAATGATAAAATTATCAGAGAATCCAAACCATGATAGGTCTCCGATAAATAATCCCACCTCTAACCCTGACATCATTTGGTATGTACCAAGTCTAGAGTATAATTCAGATGTAATGCTAATATTGTCTTTAATATTAAACCCTTTAAAATAACTTGCTGAGAAATTAAGCTGAAGCTCCTGAGGCATCTGTGATTCCCATTTAAGATGAGGTAGATTTAAAACTAAGTCATGATATAAATTTTGCATACCTCTTGCTAATGAAGCATCTCCTGTGATACCAAATTGACCTCCTAAGGAATAGCTTGAATAGTTGGTTAATTTTTTTTGTTTTTGATACTCAAGGTATAAATATCCACTATATGGATAGTCATATTTATTCGGATCAGACTCATACCTCATAGATGGCGTATAAATTAACTGTCCAATTTTTAATTTATTTAATGAGCTTTTATCATTTTTTGCATTTGGAGTCATAAGTGTTAGGAAGATTCCACTAGAATAATAAAAATCTCTATCAAAGTACAGATCATTGTCAACATCCAAATTTATCTGCTTTTGTGAAATAGCTTCATTGGGTAATAAGCAGAATAAAAGTGTTAAAAATGAAAGTATAATTTTTTTCAATTGCGTTAATTTTACTCTAATTTAATATTTTAAAATCTTCTATGATTAAAATTGAATTGGCAACGCAGAATGAATTAGATAGAGTTAAGGAAATCGCTGAGGCTTGTGCTAAAAATATGATTGAGAATAATATTTTTCAATGGAATGATAAATACCCTAGTAGAGAAATATTTAAAGAAGATATTAAAAATAAATCTTTGTATGTATCAAAGATTAATCAAGAAGTAGTTGGGTGTATAATGTTTTCATCCTTCAAAGATGATGTTTACAAGACTGTTAATTGGATTACTCAAGATGAATGTAATTTATACATTCATAGGTTAGCAGTTCACCCTATTTTTCAAAAGAGAGGTATAGCAAGAAAAATGATGGATTTTGCTGAAGATTTTGCAAAATCAAATAACTATATATCTATAAGATTAGATACATTTAGTCAAAATCCTAGAAATAATAAGTTTTATAAATCAAGAGGTTATAATAAATTAGATGATGTCTATTTTCCTAAGCAAAGTGAATTTCCTTTTCACTGCTACGAAAAACTTGTAGTTTAAAATCCTAACTCTTCAAGATCTTTTTTCTTTTTTGAGCTCTCAATATTTAAGTTTTCGCAATCTAATGGAATGTTTACAATTTCAGGGACTGGAAAGTCTTCTGCAGAAACTCCTAAATCAGGATTTAGATATGCGTTTTTCATATACTGAGCCCAAATTGGTAAAGCCATTGTGGCCCCTTGACCAAAAGCTATATCCTCAAAGTGAACAGATCTGTCTTCTCCACCAACCCAAACTCCAGTTACAAGATTAGGAACCATCCCCATAAACCATCCATCACTTTGATTTTGAGTTGTTCCTGTTTTTCCAGCAATTGAATTCTCAAACGCATAAGGATAACCTGTAATTAAGTTTTTATATATATAATTTGTTTCTTCCAGACCTGAATGTCTTAGTCTACCTCCAGATCCATATTTTGTTACACCCTCCATTAGATTAAGAGTAACATATGCTGCCTCTTCACTAAGAACATCAGTGGTTTGAGGAATGACCTCAAATAAGGGAACTCCATTTTTATCTTCAATTCTTGTTATAAAAATTGGCTCTATGTATATACCCTTATTTACAAATGTGCTATAAGCTCCTACCATTTCATATAAGCTTATATCTGGTGTTCCTAAAGCTATTGATGGAACTTCAGGTAAGTAAGATTTGATACCCATTTTCTTCATTAAAGTCACAACTGGTTTAGGGCCAACTTGATCCATTAATCTTGCACTAATTGTATTAATTGAGTTTGCTAAAGCATTTTTTAAGTTTCTTGTCTGACCATATTTATCGCTTGAATTTTTGGGACACCAAGCATCCATATTTCCATGTTTCATAGGTTCTATACAGTAAAGTGCATCTGGAACAGTATAGCATGGAGACAGTTTTAATTGGTCAATTGCAGTTGCGTATAAAAAAGGTTTAAAAGTAGAGCCAATCTGCCTTCTTCCTTGCTTTACCTGATCATATTGAAAATGTTTATAATTAAATCCTCCAACCCAAGCTTTCACATGGCCTGTCTGTGGCTCCATAGACATCATAGATGCTCTTAGATAATATTTATAATATCTGATAGAATCGATAGGTTTCATGATTGTGTCTATCTCACCATTCCATGAGAAGACTTTCATTGGGGTCTCCACTTGGAACGTTTCCCAAATTTCATCCTCATTTTTTCCGCTTAGTTTCATTTTTCTCCATCTCTCTGATCGCATCGCAGAAAGTTTTAATAATGTATCTACCTGACCTTCCCTGAGATCCCTGAATGGAGGTGTTGGGTTTTCTTCACTCTCTTTATTTTGATAAAAAAATTCAGATTGAAGATTTTTCATATGGTCATTTACAGACTGCTCAGCAATTGATTGGAGTCTAGAATCTATCGTAGTATAAATTCTTAGTCCATCTCTATACAAATTGTACCTTGATCCATCTTCTTTTGGGTTTTCTCTTAACCAGTTATTCATAAACTCTTGTAAGTAAGCTCTAAAATATGTAGCTAATCCTTCCCTATGAGACTCAGGTGTGTAATCAATATTAAGGGGTAGCATAGACAAAGAATCACGTTCTTTTTTTGTTATCATTTTATTCCTCTCCATCTGCTGGAATACAACATTTCTCCTTTCAATTACAAGTTCTGGTCTTCTAAGAGGGTTATACAATGATGAATTCTTCAACATTCCAATTAACATAGCAGCATCTTCAATAAGTAAGCTGTCTGGAGTTTTGTTAAAGTAGATTTTTGATGCAGACCTAACACCATCTGCTGTATTATTAAAATCATAGATATTCAAATACATTGCAATTATTTCATTTTTGGTATATCTTTTTTCTATTTGAATTGCTAATACCCATTCTTTTGCTTTTTGAAGAACTGCTTGGACAATGTTTCTTGATCTAACTCCAACAAAAAGTTGTCTAGCTAATTGCTGTGATATTGTGCTTGCCCCACCTCTGGTATTTAAAAAAGCTATCGCTCTTAATGTAGATCTTACATCAATTCCTGGATGATCATAAAACCTTTCATCTTCAGTTGCAATAAGAGCATCAACTAAGTTTTTAGGAAGCTCGTTATATGTAATTGGTGTTCTGTTATCATTAAAATAAAACTTTCCTAATATTTCTCCATCTGATGATATAATCTGAGTGGCTAAGTTTGTGTTTGGATTTTCGAGTTGTTCAAATTCTGGCATTTCTCCAAACACACCATTACCAGCTAGAATGAATAATCCAAAGAATGAAATCATTCCTGTTATTACAGCAAACCACATTAACCTAATTGTGAGTTTTTTTCTCATATTAACTTAGCTTATACTTTAATTTATCAGACCTACCCTTCTTAAAAATTTTATTACTATTATGTTTTCCTTTCCTTAACTTTTTTTGTTCTTCGTATGAAAGCTCAATTATATTCACACACTCATCTGAACAACAGTTATTCATTCTTTGTCTGCATTTTTCACACTGAATAAATAGTAAGTGACATGCCTCATTAGAACAGTTAACATGTGTGTCACATGGTTCTCCACATTGGTGACAGTTAGAAACAATATCGTCTGAAATTCTCTCACCTCTTCTTTCATCAAAAACAAAATTCTTACCAAGAAAATTATTCTTCAATTTTTTTTTCTTTTACCTGTCTTGAATACTCAATAATACCACCCTCAAGTTGATAGACATTTTTTAAACCTTTATGTTTAAGATAAGCACTTGCCTTTTCGCATCTAATCCCACCAGTGCAATACATTAGATAATTTTTTTCAGAACCATTTTTTTTCAAGCTCATTATCAATTATCGCAAGTGACTCACGAAATGTATCCACATTTGGCTTTATTGCTCCTTTGAAAAACCCTATTTCACTTTCATAATGATTCCTCATATCTATACACACCGTATTACTATCATTAAGCATTTTATTGAAGTTTTCTGCATCTAGATGTTTTCCAATATTAGTAACATCAAAAGTTTTGTCATCCAAACCATCCGCAACTATTTTTTTTCTGATTTTGATCGTAAGTTTTAGAAAAGATTTACTGTAATGTTCAAGTGCAAAATTTAATCTTATTTTATTAAGTGGAATAATATCATGTAGTGTTTCTTTAAAGTCATTTAGGTTCTCTTTAGGCACGGAAAGCTGGGCATTTATTCCTTCATTTGCAATATATATTCTACCTAAAATATCTAGCTTGGACCATGTCACAAAGAGATGATCTCTAAATATTTTTGGATTGCCAAGTTTAAAATATTTATAAAAAGACAAGGTAATTCTCTCTTGAGAATTTTCATCAATGATTCTGGCACGCTCTTCAGCGCTAAGTTTATTGTACAGTTGCATGCTATACTAATATAGACTGCAAAATTACAACTTTTTAATAACCTTACACGGATTCCCGTATGCTAACACATTATTTGGTATATCGTTTAAAACGAGACTGCCTGCTCCAATTGTACTATTACTCCCTATTGTTACTCCTTGACATATTGATGAATTACCTCCAATCCACACGTTATCTCCAACCTTTATAGGAAGAGCAGTTGTTACGTATTCTCCATTTGGTTTTATTCTTTCATTATGTTTAAGAGGGTGGGAAGGAGTGTAAAAATGGACTCCAGGGCCTATTAAAACATTTGAGCCGATTTCTATTTTATTATTATCAATAAAAACACAATTAAAATTAATAAAAGTGTTTTTACCAATTGAAATATTAGTACCATAGTCACAATAAAATGGAGATTCAATCCAAACTCCGTCATCAATTTTTCCTAATAGATTTTTAAGAATAATAAATCTTCTGTTAAGGTTATCTGATGTAATTGAGTTTAACTCCTTAAGTGATTTTCTACACTCTTTATGAAGTTTAATAAGCTCTGGGTCTCTTGCATAATAAGTCTCACCCGATAGCATTTTTTCTTTTTCAGTCATTAAGTCCTGCTTGCTTAGGTCCAACTAATAACAACTCGGTTTGTCTACCTTTAATATATCTAAATCCATCTTCACCAAAAAATCCTGGAACTTCAAGCATAATTCTAATGTCCTTTTCCCATTCTTGAATATATACTGTGGTGTTTAACTCAATCGCATAAGCAGTATTATATTGAAGAGGATAATCTCCAGTGAAAGGTACTCCACCTTGCGAATCCCACATACCTAGTGTTGTTCCTGCTGAATGCCCATAAGTTCCTAGTGGATGAGTATAAATAGAAGGTCTTAATCCTTCAGCTCTTCCCTGCTCTAACGATTTTTTTAAAATTTCGTTTCCAGTAGCCCCAAGCTTAAAATTACTTGTAAAAATATCTTGTACTCTGTTTCCTTCATTCATTGCTTCCACAAGAAAATCAGGAGGGGCTATCTCACCTGGTTTTAATACATATGCTAATTCTTGTGTATCCGTATTTAATGTTAAATAAGAAATCCCAAAGTCACAGTGAAGCAAATCCCCAGGTTGAATTATATCAAATTTTGATTTATTATCAAAAGCATACAAATCACTATTATCTTTTCTTTGAACATCCACAGTTGGATGAAACCATGTGTCTAGTCCCAGCTCTAAAACTTTTTCTCTCATCCACCAAACGACATCATCAGTTGATGTAATACCGGGTGTTATAACTTTGGTTGAAAATGCTTCTCTAATAATAGCACTGCTTATTTCTACTAATTGAGAAAACACAGTCATCTCTAATTCAGTTCTGGTCTCAATCCAAGCTATTGCAAGATCCTCAGCTGACACAACCCTTTTTTTGAGTTTTTGAGGTAAAACATTATATAATTGATCGAAATGATATTTGCTTAAACCATCTGCCAAAGATTCATAACTTGATGTATTGATCCCAATTTTTTCAGGATTTTTACTTACTATATATTCTTTAAGAGCCTCCCATTGATTTGGTTGCTCATCCTTATTCCATATTGACGGAATGTTATCCCCAAATGCGTATCTAGCTATTGCAACTGATTCAAATTCTTTAGTTTTTGAATCCAAAGAAAAAACAATGATAGTTGTCCTTCTTGCATTAAGCCATGTTGGAGGAAGCATAGTTTTGATTATTGGATCTTCATTGTATTCTCTTGCAATTAATACCCACATATCAATTCCGGTTTTTTCCATAAGTTTTGGAAGTAAATTGTTGAATCTATCTTTTTGTAGCTTATTAATAAACTTGGCTCTTTCTTTGAGTGGAAGGATATCTTGAGAGTTAAGATTTGTAATAAATAGTATCGATATAATTATTAATATTTTTCTCATAGTTTGGTAAAATATAAATATAAAAAATATTACTTTAGTGATAAATGTATCAATATGTCTGAACAGAAAGATTCTAAGCTAAAAGCACTTAAATTAACACTAGATAAACTTGATAAAACCTACGGAAAGGGCTCAGTAATGAGGCTAGGGGATCAAGAAGTTGAGAAGGTTGAATCAATTTCTTCAGGCTCAATAGGTATTGATGTTGCTCTTGGAATTGGAGGATATCCAAAAGGTAGAGTTATTGAAATTTATGGTCCTGAATCATCTGGAAAAAACGACACTTACACTACATGCAATTGCTGAGTGTCAAAAGGCTGGTGGAATCGCTGCATTTATAGATGCTGAACATGCCTTTGATCGATTTTATGCAGAAAAACTTGGAGTTGATTTAGGTGAGTTAGTTATATCACAACCTGATAATGGAGAGCAGGCACTTGAAATTGCTGATAATTTAATTAGATCGGGTGCAGTTGATGCATTAGTTATAGATTCAGTTGCAGCCTTAACACCTAAGAGTGAAATTGAAGGAGAGATGGGAGATTCTAAAATGGGATTACATGCAAGATTGATGTCTCAAGCTTTGAGAAAACTTACATCGTCTATTAGTAAAACAAATTGTACTGTCTTCTTTATAAATCAATTAAGAGAAAAGATTGGTGTTATGTTTGGCAACCCTGAAACTACAACTGGAGGAAATGCTTTAAAGTTTTATGCTTCAGTAAGAATTGATATTAGAAGATCTACTCAATTAAAAGATACAGAAGGTGGTGTTCTAGGAAACAAGACAAGAGTAAAAATTGTCAAAAATAAAGTTGCTCCGCCATTTAAAACTGCAGAGTTTGATATAATGTATGGTGAGGGAATTTCTAAAACAGGAGAAATTTTAGATATAGGCGTAGAACTTGATATCATTGAAAAAAGCGGATCTTGGTTCAGCTATGGTGGAAGTAAACTTGGCCAAGGTAGAGACTCTGTAAAATCTATCCTAAAAGACAACCCTGAATTAATGGAAGAGTTGGAGCAAAAAATTCTCGAACAACTTAAGTCAGATTAAGCTAATATTTTTTTCCACTTTTCAGTTGCTTTAATAGCAGCCTTTCTTGGATCATTTTCTAATTCGACCTTAATTGTATCGAAGGCCTTTTTGGTAAGCATTGGAATATCTTCTTCTTTAAGCCCATCAACATTAATCTTGTCTAAAACTTTTACTCTTAATTTTCCAAGTGATCCAAACTTAGGGTACCAAGGATGTTTTAATTTTAAGTCATAAAATACAAGAGGAATAATTGGTAGATTATTATCAATCGCAATTTTGAAAGCACCTCTTTTAAAATCAGCCAGAAGTATAGTATCATCCAGATAATGAGATTCAGGAAAAATACAAACATTATATCCGCGTTTTAACATCTCATTAGCCTTTCCATAAACTTCAAACCTACTTTTAGGGTCTGATCTGTCTACCATTATTGCAGCCCTTTTGTATACATAACCAAAAAGTGGAATACTATATAGCTCCTTCTTGCCAACAAACATAAATGGTTTTTTATTTGCAATAAGCATTAAAAAAACATCCATATGGCTTGAGTGATTTGCAATTATAAGGCAATTTGTTTCTGATTTTAATTTTTCTTTATTTTCAACTTCAACATAATAGCCGCTGCCATGTAAAACAATTCTTGCCCATATGTTCCTAGCAATCCAGAACAATTTCGTATAAGCTTTAGGAAGTAGAAGAACAATTACTAAAAAAGGGAAGTATAAAACAACTTGAATACCAGCTAGAAAATAGAACCAGGTCTGAAACCATATTTTAAGTAATAGTCTTTTTATCATGTCCTAATCTTTGACATTATTAATCAAAGGTAAAAGGTATTTTGTTTCAACATAGAAAAAAAATATCTTTGTTTAGAAAAATTCATTCATGGCCAAAATACTAACTGGCATTCAATCAACTGGAACACCCCACCTTGGCAATATTCTTGGAGCTATTATTCCTGCAATAAAAATGGCAAATGAATCAAATGAAGAATCTTATCTCTTTATTGCCAATATGCACTCATTAACTCAGATTAAAGATAAAAAGACTTTAAATGACAATACATTTGCAACTGCAGCTACATGGCTAGCATTTGATTTAGATCCAAAAAAAAGTTGTTTCTACAGACAAAGTGATGTTCCAGAAGTAACAGAACTGGCCTGGTATTTAAGCTGTTTTTTTCCATACCAACGGTTAAAGCTTGCACATTCATTTAAGGATAAAGCAGAAAATTTAAAAGATATAAACTCTGGTCTTTTTTCATATCCTATGCTTATGTCTGCAGATATTTTAATCTATGACGCAAATATAGTTCCTGTAGGCAAAGACCAACTTCAACATCTTGAGATGACAAGAGATGTTGCGGCAAGATTTAACCACCTTATGGGTGAAACGTTTATAATACCTGAGGCTAAGATTCAAGATGATAGTAATTATGTAACTGGTACTGATGGTCAAAAAATGAGTAAGTCCAAGGGTAATACAATTGATATTTTTGTAGATGATAAAGCCTTAAAAAAACAAATAATGAAAATTCAAACTAAATCTTTATCTGTTGATGAGGCAAAAGATCCAAATGATTGTAATGTATTCAAATTGTATAAGATAATCGCATCAGAAGATGATGTAAAAAATCTTAGTTTAAGATATACTAAGGGAGGTATAGGATATGGAGAGGCTAAAGAAATCTTATATTCTGAAATAATAAGTAAATATGCTGAGAATCGAAAAAAATTTTTCGAATTGATGGATGATAAGCAGGTGGTTGAGGACTTGTTAATTGATGGTGCAAAAAAGGCTAGGGTTCAAGCTCAGAAAGTTCTTAAAAGAGTAAGAGCTAATGTTGGTTATTAAGTGTTTTTTTTTAAATTTACTTAATGACAATTTTCAAAGAAATTTATGATTTATTATACAATAATGATTGTGTAATTGTTCCTGAATTTGGTGCGTTTGTTCTGAAAAGTCATTCTGCATATATTAAAGATGACACGTTTTACCCCCCTAGAAAAGTCATATCTTTTAATGTGATGCTTGATGAAAATGATGGATTATTAGTAAAGCATTTAAGTAATTCTAGAAATATATCATATAAAAAAGCTTTAAAGACTATAAATGATGAGACTCAATCTTTGAAAAATGAATTGTCAGCAGACAAAAAAATTAAAATAGATCCTCTAGGTTATATAGAATTGTCTTCAGAAGGCAACTTAGTGTTTTACCCTGAAGAGTCGATAAATTTTGAGTCTAACTCATTTGGGCTTAAATCATTCTCAAAACAGCCAATTTTAAAATCAGTTAAAAAAGATGCTTCATTTAAAACTGCGTCTAACACAACTCCAGTTTTGAGATATGCTGCAATGTTTATAGCATTAATTGGTTTCAGTTATTTTGGATACTTTAATTATTCAAATTATTTGGACAACGAAAGGATAAAAAATATTGCTATTGCTCAGGATCAGATTCTTCAAAATGTTCAGGCTGCTACGTTTAATATAGGAGAGCTTCCAACAATTAGCCTTAAGGTTACTGCTCCTATCGAAAATACCAATAAGATCTATTTTAGTGTTATTGCCGGATCATTTAGATCTAAAATAAATGCTGAAAAGCATTTAAATCATCTTATCAGTAAGGGGTTTAAAGCTTCATATACTGCTATAAATCCAAGGGGCCTTTTTAGGGTAGCATATGCAAGATTAGACTCTAGAAAGAAAGCTTATTCGCTAATTGCTGAAATAAAAGAAAATGGTGAAGATGCATGGTTATTAATTGAAGATTAGTAATTATCTAGCTAACCAAATCGTTGGATTTTCAGGCTTTAATTCGTTAAAAATATTAAACTTCAAAACAGTTTTTCCTGTGGATTCATTTGTAAAGATTATCCCAACCTCATCATTGGCCATAACCTTATCCCCTTTCTTAACAAAAATGCTGGACAGGTTTTGATAGTTTGAAATATATTTTCCATGTCTTATTAATACTCCTGGATTACCACCAGAAAATCCATATACAGAAAGAACCTCTCCTTCGAATACTGAGTAAGCAATTGAGTTAGCTGACGTAGCAATTGAAATCCCATTACT
>CACEKL010000019.1 GCA_902560025.1 uncultured Bacteroidota bacterium
GAAATAAGGGCGGTTATTTCATTAACAAGTCCAATATCATCAATTCCGGTAATCTCAATTTTTGCATTAAATTCATTACTTTCTGAATCAATCCATGTAGCAGAAATGATTCTGTAAGCATAATTAGACCTTAAAGTTATTGAGTTTGGACAATTTTTAGAATGTACTTTAATACCATCTTTTACTGATATGAATCCAAAAACATTATCCCCAGGTATTGGGCTACAGCATGGAGCCATTGAATATTTTAACATTTCTTTTTCCTTACCAAAAACAAGCTTATCAAACTTAATTAAATCTTCATTATCATCAGACTTTTTAACTTTAGCTGTTGTGCCAGTAATTCTTCTTCTAAAAAAACCAAGATAACTATTGTAATCATTGGCAAAATTTTTAATTTTTTTATTATCCAAATCTCCAGTGGCAACATTATAAAATAGATCATTACTTGCATTTATTTTGAAAAATTTCATCATTTGACCAGAGACTTTGTCATTTAACTTAATTTTAAATTGTTTAAGCTTTCTCTCAAGAATTTCTTTGCCATCTGAAGCAATTTTTTTCTTTTCATCATTTAATGATGATTTTATTTTAGATTTTGCTTTTGATGTCACAACAAAATTTAACCAGTTTCTATTGGGATTTACATTTTCAGAGGTTATGATTTCAACTTGATCACCACTTTTGAGAGTGTGACTTAGCGGAACTAATTTACCGTTTACTCTTGCTCCCCTTGTTTTAATTCCAACATCCGTATGAACATGAAAAGCAAAGTCTAATGCAGATGATCCACTTTTCAAAGATTTTAAATCTCCATTGGGAGTAAAAACATAGATTTCTTTTGAATAAAAATTTAGTTTAAAATCCTCTACAAAATCAATAGCATGTTCTGTATCATGATTTAATACATCCTGAAGTTTGTTTAGCCAAAGATCAACTTCACTTTTTTTAGATTCATGATGCTTATAGCCATAGTGAGCAGCATAACCTTTTTCAGCAATTTCATCCATTCTCTCTGATCTAATCTGGATCTCAACCCATTTATTTTTTGGCCCAACTACCGTAAGATGAAGTGCTTCATATCCATTATTTTTTGGAAGAGTAATCCAATCTCTAAGTCTAGTAGGATTAGGTGTAAAATGATCTGTTATTATAGAATATATTTTCCATGCTGCAAATTTTTCATTTTTTGGTGTTGATTTATATATAATTCTAATTGCAAATCGATCATAAATCTCTTCAAACAATATATTCTTAGATTTTATCTTATTGTAAATTGAGTATATAGATTTATGCCTTCCCTTGATTTGATATTTAATTTTTTGATCTACAAGACTCTCATTAATAAGTTTTTCAAAAGATTCAACATACTTTTCCTGATTTACTAAATCCTTGTCAATTTTATTTCTAATCAAATTATATTCTCTAGGCTCAAGAATTCTTAAACTTAAATTTTCAAGTTCGTTTTTGATGTTGTAAAGTCCAACTCTATGTGCAAGTGGAGCATAAATATATAAAGACTCTGATGCCATTTGATCTTGTTTCTCTTTTGATAAAAAATCAATTGTTCTCATGTTATGAAGTCGATCAGCAGTTTTTATCAATATTACCCTTATATCACTGTGAAGAGTAAGTAACATTTTGCGATAATTTTCGGCTTGAACAGAATAATCTTCATTTTTCTTTAGAGTTGAAATTTTAGTTAATCCATCAACAATTCTGGATATATCAGAACCAACTGTTTCATCTAAATCTTCAAGTGTTACCTCAGTATCTTCAACAGTATCATGAAGAATAGCTGCAGCAATTGATATATAGTCTAATCCAATATCACTAGCTACTATTTTTGCGACTTCAATAGGATGATGGATATATGGTTCCCCAGACTTTCTTATCTGTCCATCATGACCATTAAATGCAATAACTAAAGATTCATAAATTATTTTTCTTTCTTTAGATGTTATTTTTTGATAACTACTATCAATAACATCATTAAATAATTCAGTTATTTCTTTTGGCAGTATTTTATTTTCAACTAACACTTGTAAATTTTGCTACTTAAATTTACAAATAATAATTCTTGATTTAAAGCTAATAATTTACTGAGAGCTTGAATATTTATTTGAGTATCTTCTCCAAAGTCTAGTTTGATGTGTTTCTAAGCTAATGTTTCTACCAGAAATAAATGCATGAGTAACATTATTAGATACAATATCTAATGCATCTCCTTTAGATATAAATAAAGTAGCACTTTTGCCAATTTCAATAGAACCAAATTCATCGTCTATACCAAGAATTTTGGCAGGATTAATAGTTATTAAACTTAAAGCTTCCTCTTTTTCAATACCAAAGCTAGAGAAACTTCCTGCATAAAACGGAAGATTTCTTACAGATACTCTTGACTGAGCAGTACCAGTCGGATCAATACTTACTAGGATACCTTTATCTAGCATTAGTTTTGCAAGTTTAAAAGTATTACTTGGGTCTGAATCAACTGACTGTGGAAACCTGAATGGCTGTTTAACAACAACTGGTATATTGTTTTCCTTTATAAAATCTAATTGATTTTTTGATTCTGTTGCACCAACAATTACTATTTTCTCAATTCCATAATTTTTTAAAAAAGTGACTCCATCAACAATTTCTTTTTCATCATCAGCATATAAATACACTGTTGATTCTCCATCAAGTATCTTTTTCATAGCTCTGCTTTTCAAATTCATAGATCTATCAACATTCATATTTGCTTTTGACTTTTTGAAAAAGTCATTTAAACTTTGGACTTGCTTAGAGTAATTACTATTAGCCTTTAATCCTCTATCTTCACCTAACCACCATCTTCCAAAAGTGTAAGGACTTGGCCAATTTATATGAATTCCTTGGTCATATTTTACAGCTGCATCTTCCCAATTCCAGGCATCAAGCTGAACAACAGAAGAACTACCAGAAATAACACCACCATTAGGTGCAATTTGTGCAAGTAGGACTCCATTTGGTCTCATGCTTTCTACAGCTTTTGATTCAGCGTTATATGCAATTATTGATCTAATTTCAGGTAAATAAGTTCCTGATTCATCGTCATCTACAGAAGCTCTAACAGCTTCGACTTCTACAAGTCCCAAATTGGTATTAAGAGCAATAATTCCAGGATATATATGATGGTTTGATGCATTAATAATTGTGTCATACTTACTATTATTAGAGTCAGAAAAAGAACTTAGTATTTCATCTGACCAATTACCATCTGTTGAAGCAATTAAATCAATTTTTCCATTAGTGAATCCAATTACACTATTATTAATTAATTCACCATTACCAACATGAGTTATTCCTCCATAAATCAAGACAGACTTATCTTGAGAAGGAGCTGGAGTTTGTTGAGAGAAAACCAGGTTTAAGAATATAATATTTATTAAAATAATTTTTTTCATGATTTTAAAATTCAGTGTATTCGCAAGTAATTTCTATTTGAGGCTTAGGATTAGGAAATCTAAGATTTGCACCAGGTGAATTTTCTCCTAACATTTGCTTTATCAAGTTATTCTTTTCTTTTTTTATTTCACCCAATTTATTTAAATGCTCATCTTTATCAAAGTATAGAGCACCTTCAATGTATGTCTGCTCTGTTTTTGTATAAAGTGACATAGGATGTCCACTCCACAAAACAATATCTGCATCCTTTCCAACTTTGAGACTTCCAACTTTATCATCTAATCGAAGAAGTTTCGCAGGGTTTAAAGTAACAAACTTCCATGCTTCTTCCTGAGAAACACCTCCGTATTTTACAGCTTTTGCTGCTTCAAGATTTAATCTTCTTGAAAGCTCAGAGTTATCTGAATTTAAAGCAACTGTTACACCAGCATTATGCATTATAGATGCATTATATGGAATTGCATCATTTACTTCGTATTTGTAACCCCACCAGTCAGAAAAAGTTGATCCACCAACTCCATGTTCAGCCATTTTGTCTGCTACTTTATATCCCTCTAAAATGTGGGTGAATGTATTAATTCTAAAACCAAACCTTTCTGCTACTTTCATTAACATATTAATTTCACTTTGAACATAAGAATGGCTTGATACAAATCTATCACCCCTTAAAATTTCCCATAAAGTCTCAAGCTCCTCGTCAAACCTTGGTTTCGTTGTTGATTTTTTTTGTCTTGCACTTAGTGAATTATAATTCGTCCAGTTCTTTGCATATTCTTTAGCCCTGTCAAAATGATCAACAAATACTTGCTCAACACCCATTCTTGTCTGTGGAAACCTTGAGCCACTCCAATTTGATTGTTTAACATTTTCACCTAAAGCAAATTTTATAAAAGGAGCAGCATTTTTAAAGAACATATCTTGAATTTCTGAACCCCATTTTAACTTAATGATTGCAGATTGACCTCCTATTGGATTAGCTGAACCATGAAGAATTTGGACAGTGGTAACCCCACCACGAAGATTTCTGTATATATTAATATCATCTGGATTAATGACATCCATTATTGAAACTTCTGCAGATGAATTGTGTCCACCTTCATTAATACTTGAAGCTGCCATGTGAGAATGTTCATCAATTATACCTGAAGTTATGTGTTTACCTGTTGCATCAACAATTTTAAAATTGAGAGGAGTTTCTAGGTCTTTTCCAATTGCAATAATTTTTCCATTATCAATTATTATATCTGAGTTTTCAATTATTCCATCATCCTCATTGGTCCAAAGAGTTGCATTTTTAAAATGAATGGATTGACTGGAAGGAATTGAGCTTATTCCGAATCCAACATTTGGGTATGTAATTTCTGATACAAATGAATCAGTTGATATGGATTTAGATCGCCTAGAAGACTTATTGGTTTCGTTAAACTCTTTTCTGGAAATATTAAATGAAAAATTATCATTATTAAAATCTGTTCCAGTACCAATAATATTATCAGGTGAGTTAATTTTTAATGAAATTTGAGCAAAGGATGGATTGTCGTTTAAACTATCAAAAACAGTAATACTTAACCAATCATCAACTAAAGAGGTCTTTGATTTTATATCTATTGAGTCTCTTTTAATTTTAGATGAAGGTTTTGAAAGACTATTTGTAATCTTTATGTCATAAGAGTTATTGTTTAGTTCTATTGAATAATCTCCATCAATATTAATTTTATCTGTATTCTTAATAATGTGTCTCTCTCCTTTAACCCAATTTTCAATAATCTCAGTTTTATCATCAAATATTGGTCCTGTTGTAATTAAAAAGTTTGCTAAGAAATTATTCTTTAGTGATCCAATCTTATCCTCTAATCCTATTGATCTAGCTGGTATAATAGTCAAGGCATTTAATGCTGTTTTCTCACTTAGTCCATTTTTTATAGCTTTTCTTATATTTTTCAAGAAATCTCTTTTATTTCTTAAATCTGAAGAAGTAATTGAAAAAACTATTCCATTTTTTTCTAATATACCGAGATTAGCAGGAGCCTGATTCCAGTATCTAAGTTGATTAATTGTTAGCTTCTCATTCAGTTTAGCATTTGATACATCAAAAGCATTCGGAAAGTTCACTGGAATAATTAACTTATTATTAAATTTTTTTAATTCTCTTACATTTTCATATTCTTTTCCAGATCCTTTAATTACAAAATCTAGATCAAGTTCTTCTGAAATTTTTGCAGCTCTATAAACATTTAGTTTATCATTTGCATCAAAAAGTTTAGGTAATTCTCTATTATTAATAACTGATTCTAAAGCTATATCTTTAGATTCTGAGGTTCCCTGAGAATACCAATTAGCATCATAGTATAACTGTCTTATTAAAGCCATAGCTCCCATTGTAGAGCTTGGATAAGATTGATTTGAAGTTAAACTTCTAGTAAATGAAAAGTGCTCAGCAGTTTTGTCAGAAATAACTCTGAAAGACTCGTTTTGATTATCAATAAGACCTATAGTGAAACTTGTTCCTCTGTGAACACCATTAATTCTATGAGAATTTACAACACCAAAACCAATATCTCTAAGACCCTTAGCATCCTTTTGATTATAAGTATAATCTTTCATACTATTGTAGTCACTTAAAATATGATCATTCCAATAATACCCTTTTCTAGATGGTTCATATTGTGAGCTTCTACTAAAAGAATTCCTTTGAGGATTCTTTATTCCAAAAGAAGAGTGAATCTCAATAAATGAGGGATAAATATATTTTCCTGCTAGATCATTAACTATACTATTTTCTGGAATTTTAATACCTGTTCCGATATTTACTATTTTTCCATCTTTTTCTATTAAAGTTGCATTTTTTATTATGTTATTATTTGAATAAATATTAGCATTTACAAAAACGTTGTATTCATAGTCTTTTGTTTTTACTCCATCGTTGACAATGAAGTAATCTTGGCCATATAATCCAAATGATAAAAAAAAGGATAATAAGAAGAATCTTTTCATTTGATTAGTTTTTTAATTTGACCCTAAATTATAGGAATAGTTTGCTAATATAGTAAATCAATTAAAGAAATCTGACAATACTTCTCTTTGATAATAATCAATTATAAAATTGGAAACTTTATTGTAAGATAGAATACCATATTCTTGTTTATTTGATTTTAAATAAAAGTCATAAAAATAGTCTGCAACTCTATCAAAAAAGTTATTGTAATATTTACTCCAGAATTTCATATTATAATTTATGTCAGATATAACTCTCTGATTAAGTTTTGAGGTGTAATCTTCTAATTTTTCTTTATGATTCTTATTAATTTCGTTTAAAAGATTTAAAAGTGCATTGAAATAGCCAGAATATCTAACATTTGCATTATCACTTTCAACTGATTTCATAAATCCAATGAAACTGGCTTCTGCTTCATCTGCATATCCCATTTGATGTGCATATTCATGAAAAATAACCACAGGTAAATCAACTCTGGGAATATCAACATTTACTACTGATTCTGATGTAAATGGAATAAAGTGCCCTGATACTGTTTGAAAAAGAAGAATACTAGGTACTACAGACTGTTTTACATTCATGTTAGTCATGTTAGTTATTTCAAAAAAATCTAATTCATTATAATCTTTAATTAATAATGCTTCTTCGTTTATTTTTGTAATTATAATATTCAAGGTATTATCTAACTCTTCAAATTCATAATCATTTTTGATATGTAATTCATCAGATATTGAAGTTTTGAAATAATTTAATCCCCAAAAAGAATAAAAAATAAAGTAAACTAATGAAATAAATGCCAGAAGGTTAATTGAATCATTTAGTTTGAAAGAAAAAACTTTATAAACAAGATAAATAAGAATAACAACAAGAATTATATATAAAATCTCACCTAGAGGTATATTTATATTAGAATATAGATATGAATTTATTTTGAGAATATTATTGTATAAATAATATGAATAATAATCATCGATGATTGATGGATTATTTTTAATGAAATTAATTAATAGTATTTGAGGTATTAGAGCAAGAGCAAAAATACTTTTTAACCTCATTATTTTATGTCGACTAATTCAACTTCAAAAATTAATGTTGCATTCGGAGGAATAACTCCATTACCCGCACCAGTTGATCCATAACCAAGTTCACTAGGAATTACTAGTGTAGCTTTTGAGCCTTTATTAAGTAGTTGCATAGCTTCATCCCACCCCTTAATTACTTGTCCAACACCACACGTGAACTCAATTGGTTCTCCTCTAGTAAAAGATGAATCAATTTCTGATCCGTCAACAAGTTTAAGAGAGTAATGAACTGAAAGGACATCATCGATCTTTGCATTAGGACCGCTTCCTTTTTTTGAAACTTTATATTTTAATCCACTTTCAGTTTCAATCATTCCTGATGTTAAATCATCTAGAAGTTTAGCTTCTTCTTCAGCTCTTAAAATATCTGCTTGACTCTTATTGGTTATATAGTCTTCAAATATCTTAGGAGCATCAAATTCTTCAGCATCTTTACCAATTCTTATGATCTTTAAACTTTTAATAAGGTCATCTTGAGCAATGTTATCAACAACATCTTGTCCGGAGTTAACCTTTCCAAAAACAGAATGCTTTCCATCAAGCCATGGAGTCTCTACATGAGTTATAAAGAATTGGCTTCCGTTTGTTCCTGGTCCAGCATTAGCCATCGATAAAATACCTGGGCCTGTATGTTTTAATTCTTCACTAAATTCATCATCAAACTGAAAGCCAGGTCCACCAGAGCCAGTTCCAGTAGGATCACCACCTTGAATCATAAAATTATCAATTACTCTGTGAAATTTTAGACCATCATAATATGGTTTTCCAGAAAATTGTTCGTCTGCTGCAGGGTGATTTCCTTCAGATAATGCTACAAAATTAGATACAGTTAATGGCGTCTGCTTAAAAAATAATTCTAGTATTATATCACCTTTTGAGGTTTCTAGGCTTGCGTATATTCCTTCATTTAGTTCCGAGTAATCATTCATATTACATGAGTTTAAGATTAGTATTGATGTTATAAATATGATAGATTTTTTAATCATAATATTCTTTTAAGTATTGTTTAATATCACTAATAAATTTCTTTTCAGTATCTATTAAACTTAATTTTGAGATACCCCCAGCAGCATGAATATGGCCTCCACCATTAAAATATCTTGAAGCAAATATATTAACTTTAAAATCACCTTTAGACCTAAATGAAATTTTAATTAATTGATCTTCTTTATTTTCAATAAATAATACAGAGCACAAAATTCCTTCTACACTAAGTCCAAAATTTACAAAACCTTCACTATCTCCTTTCTTAAAATTACTAGACTTTTGATCTTCATCGGTTAATAAAGTATACAAAACAGGTAAATCATCAACCCTTTTAAAGTTATTTATTGTGGTACCAAGGAGTCTAAGTCTATCAAATTGAAAATTATTATGTAATTTTTCAAAAATGTGAGTAACATCTACACCATGATCAATTAATTTGGAGCCAACAAGTAGTGTTCTAGAAGTTGTTGAAGGAAAACGAAAAGAACCAGTGTCTGCAACTATTCCAGTATAAAGACATGTTGCAATGTTATTGTCAATTTTATTTGAATCTATATAATCGATAAAATCATAAATCATCTCACTTGTTGAACTCATTTTAGAATTAGAAATCATAAAGTCAGCATAATCATCTGGATTTTCATGATGATCAATCATTATGATCTTTGAAGATGATTTAGAGATTTTATAAGAAACATTTTTAGCTCTTCCTAAACTATTAAAATCTAGTGTAAAAATAATTTCAGCCTCATCAAATAAAACATCTGATTTCTCTTTTTGAGATTCGTAAACTATTACATTTTCTGAACCAGGAAGAAAGTTCAGTATATCGGTAAATTCATTTGGTGAAATAATACTTACAGTGTGGTCATTTTTAAAAAAATGAAACAAAGCAAGACAACTTCCAAGTGCATCTGCGTCAGGACTACTATGTGGTATTAAAATGATTTTCTTATTTGTAGATAGAATACTTTTAATACTTTCAAGAATCTTCTTATCCATCAGTGGGCTAATATAATATTATATTGAAAATTAAAATAAAGTAATTACTAAAACTTTGATTAATCTCAGATATTATTAAATTTGCCGCATGAATTCAAATAGAACATTTACTATGCTTAAGCCTGACTCAATAGAGCAGGGGTACATGCTTCCAATTCTAAACATGATAAAAGAAGCAGGGTTTAAAATAATTGCACTGAAGTACAAAAAAATGACTAAAGAAGAAGCTGAACAATTTTACTCAATTCACTCAGATAAGCCATTTTTTAATGATTTAATTCAGTTTATGACACGAGGTCCAATAGTCGCAGCAGCATTAGAAAAAAATAATGCAGTTGATGACTTTAGAAAACTTATTGGTTCTACTGATCCATCAGAAGCTGAGGATGGTACAATTAGAAAAAGATATGCTAAATCTAAAGGAGAAAATGCAGTACATGGATCAGATAGTGATGAGAACGCTTCTATCGAAATAAGCTTTCACTTTAGTGATAGTGAAATTTTTAGTTAAGGACTAATTCTTTTACATATTCTTTTCCTAATTCCTTATTTATAAGTTTAATTACCTTATTCTTTTCAAAAATTAATTCTTCTTTAAGCACTGAAGATTTTAGTTTTATATATAGTATACCCTTTTTAAATTTTACACTGTAAGTATATTTTTGAATGTTATTACCCATAGTCTTAACCCATGCCTCTTGAACTCTTAGATTATCAATCCCAACTTTAAAATGTTTTTGTGAAATAACATCTTCTAAAACTTTTGAAATATTTTTAATCTCTCCTCTTTTAACCATTTAAATAAATTTTTTCTAAATCAAATATTTCTTCTTTATTCTTTAGTCCAGACAAAGCATCTTTTACTCTATCAATATGAGTATCTGTTATAAATATCTGACTAAAATCTTTCTTTTCTAGAATTTGTACTATTTGTCTGACTCGTTCTTGGTCAAGTTTATCAAAAATATCATCAAGTAATACAATCGGTGAATTGCCAAATTTTGTTTTATAATAATCAAATTGAGCAAGCTTTAAAGCAATCAGAAATGATTTCTGTTGTCCCTGACTTCCAAAATTTTTGATCTTGTTATTTTCAATTATAAAGTTTAAGTCATCTCTGTGTATCCCTTTGGAAGTATATTGCAAAAATCTATCTTTAGATAAACTTTCACTTAAAATCTCTGAAAAACTTCCAGAATTTAAATCACTTTTATAGTTTATATCAACAGATTCATTTCCTGAACTTATATCAGAGTAATACTTTTTAAATATTGGTATAAAAGCTTTTAAAAAGTTAGTTCTTTCTTTAAAAATTGGAGTTCCTAGACTAATTAGTTGTTGGTCATATGAATCAATTGTATCCTTGTCAAATTTCCTATTAATAAAGAAGTACTTCAATAAGGAATTTCTTTGAGTAATAACTTTTCCATAATCTATAACTCTCTGGAGATATATCTTATCAACCTGACCTATAACTGAATCTATAAACTTCCTTCTCATTTCACTTCCTTCTGTAATAAGATTTCGATCATGAGGAGAAATAATAATTAAGTTTACTAACCCAATATGATCAGAAATTCTTTTATATAACTTGCTATTTCTTTTAATAACTTTCTTTTCTCCATTTTTGAAGTAACAATGTACATTCTCACCTCTGTTGTTAATTTCAAAATCTCCATTAATTGAAAAATAATCTTGACCAATTTTAACATTTTGTGATGTTGAAGGATTAAAATAGCTTTTAGTAAATGCTAAATGATATATAGAGTCAATTATATTGGTTTTTCCAATACCATTCTTTCCAATGAAACAATTGATTTTTTTACTAAAACTAAACTTTAGTTTGTCTAGATTTTTATAGTTATCAATTTTTAGTGAATGTAAAAACATATTTGCTATTCAAAATAAAACATTAATTTTGGGATTCAAAAAATTATTATGGCAACATTCAATAGAAGAGGTTATAAAAAAAGTAGAACAAAAACAGCAAATCAAGGAGAAAAAAGTCAAACTGCTGAAGTGTTCGAATCACTAGATTCTACTGCAAACAAATCTGAACAGTGGATACTAAAAAATCAGAATAAAATTTTTTCAGTTATTGCTTTAATTTCATTGTCTGTTCTATCTTATTTAGGATACCAGAGATTTATCGCAGAACCTAAAGAAACTGAGGCTATAAGTGAGCTAAATCAAGCACAATATTTTTTCGAATTAGCACTAGTATCAAATGAATCAGATTCCCTATTTAATTTAGCTTTAAATGGAGGTGAAGAAAAATATGGATTTCTTGACATTGTAGATGAATATTCTGGTACAAAAGCTGCAAATCTTGCAAATTACTCTATTGGTATGTCATATTTGAATCTTAAAGAATATGATAAAGCTATAATTTACCTTGAAAAATTTAATTCAGATGATATATTATTAAAGTCGATTTCTCTAGGAACTATTGGAGATTGCTTCTCGGAGTTGAATCAGCCAGAGGAAGCATATGAATATTATCAAAAGGCTTTCAAGCACAACGAAAATATTTATACTACTCCAAAATATTTATTCAAAGCTGCACTTATAGGTTCTGAACTAGGGGAATATAAGTCTGCAATTAATTATCTAAATAGAATCAAAGAAGAATTTCCAGATTCTTACGAATCTAGTTTAGTTGAAGTCCAATTAGGTAGAATTGAAAATCTAAATAACTAAAATGTCTGCCAAACAATTTGAATATTCTGACAAAGATTTTAAAGTATTAAATCCTGATAAATTAAAAATTGCATGTGTAGTCTCAGAGTGGCATAATGAAATTACCGAGAAACTATTCAGTGGGGCTAAAAATATACTTACAAAAAATGGTGTTAAAGAAAATAACATTTCTAAAATTAATGTTCCCGGTAGTTTTGAGTTAATATTTGCCTGTAAAAACCTAATTAATAAAGATTTTGACGCAGTTATAGCAATTGGATGTATAATTCAAGGTGAAACAAGACACTTTGAATTTGTGTCAAATGCTGTTTTAAATGG
>CACEKL010000020.1 GCA_902560025.1 uncultured Bacteroidota bacterium
TTTTGCAGTTGGTCTTTCACGACAGCTTCACGGATTAACAATGCACTCTGAAAGACCTACACATAGAATGTATGAGCAGTATCATCCACTTGGAGTTGTTGGTATTATTTCTGCATTTAATTTTCCTGTTGCTGTTTGGAGCTGGAATGTTGCATTAGCTTGGGTATGTGGTAATGTAACAATTTGGAAACCAAGTGAAAAGACTCCTTTGTGCAGTATAGTTTGTCAGAAATTAATTGGAGAAGTTTTTAAAGAAAATAATATTCCTGAAGGTGTTTCATGTCTAATTAATGGTGATTATAAAATTGGTGAGTTATTGTCTAAATCTAAAAATATACCTCTTCTATCTGCAACCGGGTCAACAAGAATGGGAAAAATTGTTGCTGAAAAGGTGGGAGCTAGATTAGGTAAAACTTTACTTGAGCTTGGAGGCAATAATGCAATTATAGTTACCCCTGATGCTGATTTAAAGATGACAATTATGGGAACTGTTTTTGGTGCAGTAGGAACTTGTGGACAGAGATGTACTTCAACGAGAAGACTTATCGTTCATGAAAAAGTATACGAAAAAGTTAAAGATGCTTTAGTTAAAGCTTACAGTCAAATTAAAATTGGTAATCCACTTGATTCAAACATGCATGTAGGACCTCTTATTGATTTGGATGCTGTAAAATCTTATGAAAAAGCTTTATCGCAGATTGAAAAAGAAGGAGGCAGTTGGTTAGTTGAAGGTGGTGTGTTATCTGGAGATCAATATGATAGTGGATGTTATGTGAAACCAGTTATTGCAGAGGTTGATCATTCTCTAGAAATTGTACATACTGAAACGTTTGCTCCAATATTATATCTTATTAAATATTCTGGAGATATAGAGAATGCAATTGAAATTCAAAATGAGGTTGATCAAGGGCTTTCATCTGCAATTATGACAAATAATTTAAAAGATGCTGAATTATTCTTATCTCATTGGGGGAGTGATTGTGGTATAGCAAATGTTAACATAGGAACTTCTGGTGCAGAAATTGGTGGTGCATTTGGTGGTGAAAAGGATACTGGTGGGGGAAGGGAGAGTGGTTCGGATGCATGGAAAATTTACATGAGAAGACAAACAAATACGATCAATTTCTCATCTGAACTTCCATTAGCCCAGGGTATAAAATTTGAGTTAGAATAATTTCTTATTTAAACTGATTTAAAAATCTAACGTCATTCTCAAAGAATAGCCTAATGTCAGGGATTTGGTAGATTAACATTGCAATTCTCTCAATACCCAAGCCAAATGCATAACCAGTATATTTTTCTGAATCAATATTGCAATTTTCTAGAACCTGTGGGTCCACCATACCACAACCCATAATTTCAAGCCAACCTGTACCTTTTGTAATTCTATAATCAGTTTCAGTTTCTAGTCCCCAGTAGATATCAACTTCTGCACTTGGTTCAGTGAATGGGAAAAAGGAAGGTCTAAATCTTAACTTAGACTTTCCAAACATTGACTTAGTAAAATATAGAATCATCTGTTTTAAATCTGCAAATGATACATTCTCATCAACATAGATTCCTTCAACTTGATGAAAAATACAATGAGATCTAGATGAAATTGCCTCATTTCTATATACTCTTCCAGGTGAAAGAATTTTCAGAGGAGGTGAATTATTTTCTAAATACCTAACCTGTACTGAAGAGGTATGAGTTCTTAACAGAATATCAGGGTCTTGTTGAATGAAGAAAGTGTCTTGCATATCTCTTGCAGGATGATGCTTTGGTAAATTAAGTGCAGTAAAATTATGCCAATCATCTTCAATCTCAGGCCCCTCTGATAATTCAAATCCAACTTTTGAAAAAATTTCAATTATCTGATTCTTAATTAAAGTTATTGGATGCAAAGTTCCGTTAGAAATAGGGAATCCCGGTTTGGTTAAATCTTCTGAAATACTTTTAGTAGACTTTGAGTTAACTGATTTTAATTCATCATACTTAATTTGAGCTAAATTTTTTAACTCATTTATTTTTTGGCCGTATTCCTTTTTTTGATCAGAAGGAACATTTTTGAACTCACTAAATAGATCATTAATTATTCCTTTTCTACCTAGAAATTGAATCTTTAAAGACTCTATCTCATCAATATCTTTTGATTTGAAATTTTTGATATATGAAATATGTTCATCTAGTTTGCCTATCATCTTAATTTTTTAAATAAAATTAAACGTCTATGACGATCCTTCTGTATATTGCAAATATATATTAAGTTTTATGAATTTAATTGATTTAATAATAATTGCATTATTAGGTTACGGTTTAATAAAGGGATATAAAAAAGGACTAATAATTGAACTATCTAGTTTTTTTGGGGTTTTTATTGCTTTTTTTATTTCAATAAACTTGGATGATATTATTTCAAGACAGATAGTAGAGTTAATAAACATAAATTTTGACATATTAAATATTATAGTTTTTATTTTAACTTTTTTACTATCATATTCAGCTATTATTTTTATTGCAAAAGGATTCACAAAACTTATGAAATTTGTATACTTAGGATTATTAAACAGCCTTCTTGGATCATTATTTGGAGGGTTAAAGCTTCTATTAATATTAATGATATTATCAAAGATTCTTTTTAGTTTCAATCTTATTCCTATGAAAATGCTTAGTGAGTCTAATCTTATGATACAGCTACATATTCTTTCTGAAATTATTTTTAACTCAGTAGAGATAATTAATTATGAGTATACAAATAATTTAATCTAATGTTTTAATACTAGATGATTGAATCCAACCTAATGTTCCGTTTTCAAGCTGAATATTTACCCAGTCTTGAATAGTATCAATCTGCTTTACTTTTGTTCCCTCATGAAGTAAAAATTTAAGCTCGGAGATTTTATTAGGTTCAGACCACACTTCAATTTCTTTATCATATACTATAGCGAACTTTTCGTTATTTAATTCCTTTTTTTCATAGTTTATCATTAATACAAATATTGCTGTAATTGACAGTATAATAGATTGAGAAAAAAAGATTCTTTTTTGTGTAGGATTTTTAATTGATAAGTATAGTATAAACGAAATACATGCAATCCATGCTAAGATTATTAATAGCAAAGACCATCCTTTTTCACTTAGAAGGTTTAGAGTATTATTTTTTAGATTTTGAGTTTGAGTAATTGGAAGCTTTTCAATTTTATCAATTCTTAAATTCTGAGCAAAAGATAAATTCATCAATATATCTTCATCAGAAGGGGATATAGATTTTGCTTTTTCATAAAAGAAATTGCTTTCTGGAATATTATTAAGCTTATAAAATGCATTTCCAAGATTATAGTAAAGCTCAGCACTTTCGAAACCTGAATTTAAAATGCTTTGATAACCTTCAACAGCCATTTGATAATTTCCATATATATATAGATCATTCGATGAATCAAATATTGAGTCTAGGCTTTGATTATTTAAAAACAATAAAATAATATATAAAATTCTCATTGCTTATTTTTTAGAATCAGGTTAATAACTTCTTTTGCATTGTTTAGGTCATTATTCATTATTGAATTTGAGGACCTTGAATATTTGGCACTTTCACAATTTTCAATTAATTGAATAATTTTTGAAATAGTTTTTTCATCAACTCCTTTATCCCTTGATATACTTTTAATCTTCTCTTTATTAAAGTTTTCAATATTTATTGAAAATTTCAAAAACAATGTTTTTAGTAAGGCTTTTTCAATTAAGTCATAGAATATATTCTTATCGTTTAATGATTTCTTTGCAGCATCAATCATTTTATTTATTTCTTTTTCTTGAGCCTTTTGCAACTCTAGAGATGATGACTTTCTAGTTCTAGTATAAGCAGTTAGCATAACAAAAGCAATAACCATTGCAAAAGGTGAAGAGACTAAAATGTAAAACAATTGAGATTCAAAAAACTCACTATCATCTATCTTAATTAGGTTAGCCTTTGTCTTAATAAATCTAAATGAGTCATTAGGTGTAATAATATTTGTATTATTTGATGATGAATTGGCAATTGTAGGTCCATCAAATACATCGACTGTTAGTCTAGGGGATTTAAGTGTTTTATATGATTCTAATTGAGGGTCAAAGTATGAGAATTCAACCTCCTCAATAGGAAAGCTCCCTTGAAATCTTGGAATTACTGTAAATAATTTAGTTATTGAACCACTCATACCTGAAAGATTGGTATTAATTGATTCTTCTCGTTGTGGTTCAAATAATTCCATGGAGCTTGGGACTAGAAGATCAGGTAAATCAAAAAGTTTTAAATTACCTTCACCTTTAACTTTTAACTCAGCTTGAAAAGATTCAGTTGCTCTAAGAGAAGATTTATTAAGAATTACATCAAACTCAAATTGACCGACAGCTCCAGTGAAACTCGATGGTTTGTTATTTAAAGGAAGATCTTTAACATTAATTCTTCTCATTCCAGTTGAGATATATTGAGATGTTTGATCATAAATAACATTTCCAAAAAAATCTCTTTTGTCAGTGGGAACATCAAGTACAAGGTTTAATGATAATGGAGATATTTCAAGTTGACCAGATTTTTGAGGATACAAAACGACTTTTCTCCACTCTACTACATTATAATTTTGACCTTTATATATTTCTCTTTGAACTTTTAATTGAGGAATCTTAATTGTCTGACTCCAGAAATCTTTATAGTTTGGGGTTTCAGTCTCTCTAGCATCAGATATATTTATTGGAGCTTTATAATATAGCTTATATATAACTGTTATTGGTTCATTGAGGTAAGGAGAACCTTTAGAAATTAAAGCGCGTAGCTCTATATCGTCATCGTTATAATACTGAGTAACAGAATCTGACGGTTGACTAACCGAGTCTGTTATTAATATCTCAATTGGAAGTGATTTATATTCTTCTCCATCTATTTCAATGCTTGCCTGTTTGATTCTAATAGAACCTTTTTTAAGGGGTTGGAGAAAATATGAATATGTTTTTGAAAAGCTCCTTTCTCCATTAACATATGAAGTCTTTATAGATTGATTTGGACCTCCAATTATTTGAAAATTTTCAAAATCAGGAGGTGAGAAATTATCACCGTTTTGATTCATAACAAAATCAACTCTCAATCTTTCATTTAGTCCAAGTTTAGTTTTACTTACAGATGCATCAAACTTTACCTGAGCAGAAAGAAATAAGCTATTCAAAGCAAGTATCAATATTGTTATATTTCTTACCAATCTTTTTCTGATTTTTTTGTTGTTTGTAATTTCTTTTTACCAGACTTAAGTTTTTCATTTAAGTCCTTTTCAATATTATTTACAGCTTCTAACAGATTTTCCATTTGTTGTTTTGAAAGACCTCCACCTTGTTCTTGTTCTTCCTTATCATCTTGATCTTTTGGTTTTTCTTTTTCTGATTCAGAATTTTGATCACTGTTTTGATTTTCATCTTGATTCTCATTCTGATCTTCTGATTGATCCTGTTTTTCTTCTTCTGAATCTTCACTATTTTCAGAATTTTGACGTTTATCGCCTTCTAAAAATTTCTTTGCAAGAGCATAATTATATCTAGTTTCATCATCTGCAGAATTATTTCTTAGAGCATTTTTATATGCTTCTACTGCTTGTGCATAATCCTTTTTCTTCATGTAAGAATTTCCTAGATTATGAAAAGCTGAATGTTTTTCAAGGTCTATTTCTGAGTTTTTTTGCGTTTTGAAATACTCTTGAATAGCCTCATCATAGTTCTGATTTTCAAATAAAAGATTACCTAAATTATGACTTGCTTTATTTTGATTTTTATTAGTAGATATAGCCTTTCTATATTCAACCTCAGCATCTTTGTAGTTCTTATTCAAAATATCAGCATTACCTTTTAGAACAAGGTTATTCGGATCACTTTGCGAGAATGACATGAAAGTGAAAAATAAAAAAGTAACATGAAGTATCTTAATCTTTATTTTCATTAAATAAATTTAAATTCTGTATCCATTTTGTTTTAGTCTGAAAAACAAATACATCACAAATTATAAATAACAGAGACAAAAATAAAAATATTTGAAATTGTTGTTTATAATCAATGAACTGAGATGTTTCAAACTCAGACTTATCTATTTCATTAAGTATAGATTTTACTTGATCTAAGGCTTCTTCAGTAAAATTTCCATCAATATAATCACCATTAGAAGAATCTGCTATTTTATTAAGAATCAAACTATTTCTTTTGGTAATAACTACTTCTCCATTAACATCTTTTTTGTATGAATCAATTGCTCCATTTAATCTAATTGGTATAGTAGATCCTGAATCTTCTCCAATTCCTATTGTTATTAAGTTTATGTCATTTATTGAGATTAAGTCAATTAAATCATTCGGTATATCGTCATGATCTTCTCCATCAGAAATAAGTATTAAAACTCTATTTGTCTCTGAATTTTGATCAAAGAAATTTACAGATAAATTTAGTGCAGCATCAATTGATGTTCCTTGAGATGATAGCATATCCGTATCTATAATCTGGAGAAAGTTTTTTACAGAAGCAAAGTCTGTAGTAAGAGGAACTTGAGGAATAGCCTGAGCAGCATAAGCAACAATGCCAACCCTATCACTTGATAAAGAGTTTATTATTTCTGAAACTATTCTTTTTGATCTTAACAGTCTATTAGGAGCTACATCTTCTGCAAGCATACTTTTAGATACATCTACTGCAAAAACAATATCAACACCTTCTCTATTAATTGTTTTAAGCTCAGTTCCTATTTTAGGGTTAGCAAGTGCTATAGATAAACATAAAATGGCTAAACATTCTAGTATAAGCTTAAGATTAAGCTTGAAATTAGATCTATTAGGGCTTATGTACTCTAATAAATCATGCTTTGAGAATGAATTCTGTATTTTCTTCCTCCACAACATGTAGATATAATTTACAATAACTAATAGCGGAATTACTAATGCTAAATAAAGAAAATATGTAATGTCTATCTCATACATTATACAAAGCTTTTAAATATTGTTTTTCTTGCAAATACTTCTATTACAAAAAATATAAAACCTAACATTACAAATGGCCTATATTTTTCTGAAACATTAGTGAAAATAGTTTCTTTTATTTCTGTCTTCTCTAATTTATTGATCTCATCATAAATATTTTGAAGTTCTAAATTATCAGTTGCTCTAAAATATCTTCCAGATGTCTTTTCAGAAATATATCTTAAAAGATCCTCATCAATTTCAACTTTTGTAAGACTAAATTGGAAGTTTCCGTTGGGAAGAATTGAGACTGGTGCAAGTGCTCTTCCATTTGTTCCTAGACCAATGGTATATGTTTTAATTTCATATTCAGCAGCTAGTTCTGCAGCAATTCTTGGATCTATAAAACCTGAATTGTTGACTCCATCCGTGAGCAAAATTATTACCTTACTTTTAGCAGTACTCTCTTTAAGTCTATTAACTGCAGTTGACAGTCCCATGCCTATAGCAGTTCCATCTTCTAGAAGAGCCTCATAATTAATTTCAGATAGAGATTGCTTAAGGATTAGTTTGTCAGTTGTAACAGGTGTTTTGGTATAACTCTCGGCTGCGTAAACTACTAAACCTATCCTATCATTTGGTCTATCATCAATAAAGTTTGAAGCAACATTTTTTAAGGCAGTTAATCTATCTGGTTTTAGGTCTTTAGATAACATACTTGAAGAGATGTCAATAACCATAACAATATCAATACCTCTTGATGTTGTAATCCTTTTAGATGTTGATTTAGATTGAGGTCTCGAAATCGCAATTATTAATAGTAAGATAACTAATACTCTTATTATATTTAACAAGGGTCTTAGCTTAGTTAAAAGTGAATTTTTAGCCTTTAAATATGATAAAGAAGAATGTGTTAGTGATGCCTGAGTATATTTTCCGAACTTATACCAAAAAAATAGTATTGCTGGTATAATTATCAAAATAAAAAGATATTCTGGGTTTGCTAAGTACAAATCTTTAAACATTACAATTCTTTTACTATATCAAAGCTTTCTAAAATTCTAGACTTTATATTGTCCGCATACCTATCATCTGCTCTATGAACTATTGTAAGTCTGATAGTTTTTCTATCATAGGGAAGAATAACAGTAGTAAAATTAGATCTAATTAATCTGTTTTTAATTTCAATATCAAGACTTCCAAAAAGTCTTAACCCGGTATCTCCAGATTTAATTGTGAACTGATCATCCTTTAAAAGTATATTTTTTGAGCCCATAGTTTGAAATTGATTAATTAAATCATTTTTGATTAAATCAAGACTAGGGTTATTATCAACTTGCACGACATCATTAAAATCAATTGTCAAAAAAAATGCATCTTTAAAGTCCCCCATAACAAATTTACTATCATAAAGGGTGTCATTTGATCTGACTAAAATGTTTGGAGAATTTAATTCAACTGGTGGAGAACCATATTGACTTGTGAACCAATCTTTGGACATTAGAATTTTTGTAGGGTTCATCAATATAGTATCTCTAACAGGATAATAACCAAAAAGTAAAATTGATATTAATAGAATTGAGGAAAGAATTAAAAACGAATATTTTAAAAAGGTTTTTAAGTCGTCAATTATTGAATATTCCTCATTTTCGGGTTCTATATCTTCAACTATATTAAATTTTTCATTATAAATTTTTTCGGTATCATCAATAAAGTCTGATATTATGTCTAAATCATTCTTAATATCTGATTTCGTAGGAAGTGATTTTGCAAATTTGACTAAATCTGACTTAGTGAAAAGACTTTCAAGCTTACTTATTTTACTTTTTTCAAAATTATAATTACCACTATCTCTAAGTAAATTAATTCTTAATATCAGCTCCTTGGAAGTACTTTCCATAGCAGGTATTTTAATCTGGGATTCAAGATATTCTCTGAAAATATCAATTAAAATTGTATAATATTCTTTGAATTCAATCTGAGAATTAGGGTCCAGGCTATTCAAGTTTTCCAACTTCTCATTTGCCAACTCAAATAAGGATTTTTCTTCTTCATTAGGTTTTATGTTTTTTTTCAGCAAATAATATCGGTAGAGAAAGAATACTAGGAAACCAACAATTATTGCAATAAACATCCTTAATAGTAGATTTTGATAATTTCTTTTAACAGGAATAATTGGTTTTATGTCATACAGGTTTTGTTTTAAAGTATCAACCTCAACATCGTTTACTACAATTAATAATGAATCTGAATATTTTATTGACTGATTAAAGTATATTTTTTGAGGTGGAATCCAATATTCTCCAGGCTCAAAATTTATTAGTGAGTACCTCTTTGAAAAAGTAGATGACTCTTGAATTGTATCGGTATCAAATGACTCTAATATCTCAAAAGGCATAAAATTTGGAATTTCATCAAATGAAATATTGTATTTATTTTTTGAGGATATATCAATTTTAAAATTTAATTCTTCGCCAATTTTTACTTCGGTAGTATCTACATTAGTAGATATAATTATATTCTGATCAAAATTTGGATTTTGACTATATAACAACACACTTGAACATAGGTATAGAATTAAAAAATTTTTCATTTATCGTTGCTTAAAATATCCTAGAAGTTTTTTTACATAACTATCATCAACTTCACAATTAATTACTCCTGCCCCGTTTTTATTGAAAAGAGTTTCAAAATACTTTACTGAATCTGCATAGTTTAGATTATAGTTTTCCCTTAACCTCTTTGATGATGTATCAACCCATATAAATTCATTTGTTTCGGCATCAATCATTGGCACAAAGCCTATTTTTACCATCTTAGTTTCCATTTGATCATAAATTCTTATTCCAGTAAGATCAAATTTTTTAGCTGCAAGTTTTAATGATTTATCATAGTCTTTATCAATGAAATCAGATAAAATAAATACAATTGCTTTTTTTTGAATTACACTTAGGAGAAACTTAAGTGATGAATTAATATTTGTTTTAGAGCTTTTAGGCTTAAATTCAATTAATTCTCTTATAATTCTAAGTATATGCTTTTTACCCTTATTGGGAGGAATGAATAACTCAATATCATCAGTAAAAAGTATTGCACCAACTTTATCATTATTTTTTAAAGCAGAAAATGCCAATGTTGCAGCAATTTCTGTTATTATTTCTTTCTTTAGTTTGTTGCTAGTTGCAAAGTTTTCCGAACCACTTACATCTATTAGAAGCATTAATGTTAGTTCCCTCTCCTCTTCAAATACTTTTATAAAGGGCTCATTATATCTTGCCGTTACGTTCCAGTCAATCGATCTAATATCATC
>CACEKL010000021.1 GCA_902560025.1 uncultured Bacteroidota bacterium
AACAAAGTGCAGAATTAAATAAAGATAAAAAACAGCTACTTGAATTAAGATCTCTTTATCAAATACCTGGATTTCAATTTGTTTTTCCTGAACCTGCATTAAGAGGAGTTTTTGAGATTGTAGATGCTGAGGTAACTGATAGGGAAGTTGAGGATGCTTTATACCTTAAGGTAAATTATAATGGAAAGTCAAAGGAAGTCTCCCTATTAGGTGGTAGAGGGTATGTTAATAATCCTAAGAAAGTAACTATTGATGATCTTGATTTTTATCTATCATATGGTTCAGATGAGGTGCAGCTTCCATTTAGTATTAAGCTAAACGACTTTATTGCTGAAAAATATCCAGGTACTGAGAATAGCTATTCATCATTTAAAAGTAAAGTAACTGTTGAGGATGATAAAATATTTGACTACGACATCTTTATGAATAATATTTTGAATCATAAGGGATACCGTTTTTTTCAAGCATCATTTGATCCTGATGAAAAGGGTACTGTTCTATCAGTAAATGATGATTTCTGGGGAACATTTATTACATATGCTGGATATCTTCTTTTGTTTATTAGTATGACTGCAATATTCTTTGTTGGTAATACAAGATTTAAATTTCTTGCAAAACAACTAAATAAAAAGACCTCTTTAATCTTTTTTCTTTTATCCTCAACCATATTATCTGCCCAGAGTTTAGATGCAAACTTAAAAACTGAATTCATCGATTCAATCATTTCAGAAAGTGCGATTTCAAAGGATCATGCAAATAGTTTTGGTAAGATTATTATTCAAGATAGTGGTGGGAGAATGAAACCAGCTAATACTTTTTCATCTGAATTATTGAGAAAGGTTAGTAGGTCAAACTCTTACAATGGTTTAAACTCAGATCAAGTTCTAGTATCAATAATGGACAATCCAGGTGTATGGTTTAATGCTCCAATTGTTTACATCAAATCTGGACAAAAAGGAGATACCATAAAGAAAATAATTGGTATAGATGAAAAAATAAAAAAAGCACCACTAGTTTCTTTCTTTGACTCACTTGGTAATTATAAGCTTGCAAATAACCTTGAAAAAGCATATTTGTCTAATGTTCCATCTCAAATCGAAAAAGATATTATTGAACTTGACAGAAGAGTTAACTTACTCTATTCAGCTTTAGAGGGAAAAATTATGAGAATATTTCCTGTCCCAAATGATATTAATAACAAATGGATCTCTTATCCTGAAATTTCTGAATATAGTTATGAGGGAGCAGATTCTCTCTATGTTAATAATGTTTTAAACCTCTATTTTCAAACATTAAGAGTAGCAAGACAGGACCAAGACTACACACAGTCTGAAGAGCTTTTAGAGAGCATTAAAGGGTTTCAAAAAAAATACGGAAGTAAAGTGATGCCATCTGACTTCAAAATCAATTCAGAGGTTGTTTACAATAAAGCAGATATATTTAACAGACTTTATAAATGGTATCTCTTTGCAGGTCTTGGTTTGCTTTTAATTCTAATTTTTCAAATATTCTATGACAATAAGTTTACTAGTCATCTTATCAAGCTTTTTGAGTCACTAGTAATCACTTTATTTGTTTTTAATACCATTGGCCTTGCAGCTAGGTGGTATATTGCGGGGCATGCTCCCTGGAGTGATGCATATGAATCGATAATTTTTGTTGCCTGGGCTACTGTAATATTTGGAATTATTTTTGGTAGAAAATCATATTTTACTCTTGCCTCATCTACATTTGTCGCATCCATTATTCTTTCTATTGCAAATATGAATTGGCTTGATCCTTCTATAGCTAATCTTCAGCCAGTTTTAGATAGTTATTGGTTAATGATCCATGTTGCTGTTATTGTTGGCAGTTATGGTCCATTTGCAATAGGTATGATACTTGGTATTGTGACCTTATTTTTAACTATAATTGCTACAAAGAAGAATAAAAAAATATTTTCTAGAAAACTTGAGGAGCTCACCATTGTCAATGAATTATCTCTTACTATAGGATTAGTTATGCTTACTATAGGTAACTTTTTAGGAGGAATGTGGGCAAATGAGAGTTGGGGTAGATATTGGGGATGGGATCCAAAAGAAACATGGGCCTTAATTAGTATAATGATTTATACTGCTGTTCTTCATTTAAGAATTATACCTAGGTTAAATAATAAATGGTTATTTAATTTGATGAGTATTATTTCTTTTGCAGCAATTATGATGACGTATTTTGGAGTAAACTTTTATTTAGTTGGACTTCATTCATATGCATCTGGTGATAAAGTTATTACACCAGATTTTGTTTATTATTCAACCGTTTTTGTATTCATTTTAGGCTTAATTTCTTATTTTGCAAATAAGAAAACCAAAGTACTTTAATGTTAAATATTAATATTGAAAACGAATATTCTCGCTTAAAAACTGTCATCCTTGGAATAGCTGATAATCTTGGAAATCCACCTTCTGAATCTGACGCTTTTGATCCTCGGTCCCTTTATCATATTAAGAATAACTCATATCCAATTGAGGAAGATCTAAAAAAAGAAGTGGAGAGCTTTAAAAAAAAACTAACCAAGCATAATGTAGAAGTATTAAGGCCGAATAATGTTAGTGATTGTAATCAAATTTTTGCAAGAGACCTTGGCTTTGTAATCTCTAATATGTTTTTTCTATCTAATATTGTGCCTAATCGGCAGGATGAAATCGAAGGAATAAAGGAAATATTAAATCATTTAAATGTTGGGGTTATTAAACTACCAGAATTCATGCATATAGAAGGAGGTGATATAATCGTTCATAATGACAAGGTTTTTATTGGAACGTATTCTGAAGAAGATTATCCTTCTCTAATTACAGCTAGAACTAACAATGAATCAATAGATTATCTAAAAAGAATAATTAATAACAAAGAAATAATCCCAATTGATATTAAAAAATCTAATACAAATATTTTTGAAAATACTCTTCACTTAGATTGCTGTTTTCAGACTATATCAAGGGATAAAGCAATTGTTTGCCCTGATGGTTTTAAGAAAAAAGATGATGTTGAATATCTAATAAAACTTTTTGGTAAAAAAAACATCTTCCTTGCAAGTCCAGAAGAGACTTTTATGTTGACATCAAATGTTTTAGTTATTTCCCCTGAAATAATTGTTTCTCATTCAAAATTTAAAAGGTTAAATAAATGGCTTGAAGAAAAGGGTGTATTAGTAGAAAAAGTAGATTATTCAAATGTTTCGAAAATGTCAGGTCTTTTTAGATGTTCAACTTTACCATTAACAAGAGAAATATGATGCATTTTACTTCAAATATTTTGATGATTAGTCCAGAAAAATTCAGATCTAATGAATTTACAATGAATGATAATGTTTTTCAATCGAGAGAAGTAGTTGATTCCCAGGTATCTATTAAAGCTATTGAAGAGTTTGAAAAATTAAAAAATACAATATCTGATAATGGTGTCTCAGTATATTCGCTGAAGGGTGACAGTTCAAATGATACTCCTGATGCTGTATTTCCTAATAATTGGATATCTTTTCATCATAATAATAGTGCGGTTATATACCCAATGTTTGCAGAAAATAGAAGACTTGAAAGACAATCTGGTATTTTGAGAAAACTTTCAGAAAAAGGAATCAATATTGAAATAACTCATGATTATTCTAGTTATGAAAATCAAAATAAATTTTTAGAGGGAACAGGAAGTATGGTTCTTAATCGTAAAAATAATATAGCTTACTGTGCTCTATCAAATAGGTCCAATAAGGAGCTGTTTATGAAATTTTGTAATGATCTAAATTATAGCCCAGTGTTATTTAATTCTATTTATGAGTCTAAACCTATATATCATACAAATGTTTTGATGTCAATCTGTAATAACTTTTCTATAATTTGTCTTGAATCTATTAAAAATCAAGATGAGAAGCATAATTTAATTAAATCTTTGGAAGATTCTGAATTAGAAATAATTGATATTTCATACGATCAAATGAGTTCCTATCTAGGAAATTGTATTCAATTAGTTGATAAAGACTTAAATCCTATACTTATTATGAGTTCGAGTGCTTTTAATTCAATAAAACCTGATCAATTATCTAGAATATCAAAGCACACTGAAATTATTCATTCAGATATTAAAACTATTGAAAATTATGGGGGTGGAAGTGCAAGATGTATGATTGCAGAAATATTTTAATATCATTATATTTAATAAAACTATTTAGACCGGTTTAGGTCAAAACTAAAAACATTTACATGAAAAGACTATTAATTATTTTATTAGCATTTCTATTATTCATTCCGATAGATGCTAACTCTCAAAGAAAAAGAAATCAAAAAGAGAATACTAACACAGAAAAAGTCTCTCTTAATGCATTTAAGTTTAGAAATATTGGTCCTGGGTTTTTATCCGGAAGGATTTCAGACATAGCGATTCATCCTGAAAATGAAAACGTTTGGTATATAACAGCTGGATCTGGTGGTGTATGGATGACTGATAATGCAGGTACAACATGGAATCCAATATTTGACAATGAGTCCTCGTACTCAATAGGAGCTATTGCAATTGATAATTCAAATACAAATATTATATGGGTAGGTACAGGAGAGAATGTTGGAGGTAGACATGTCGCATATGGTGATGGAATCTATAAAAGTTCTGATAGTGGAAAATCATGGAAAAATATGGGGCTTAAAAATTCTGAACATATTTCTAAGATTATTGTTCACCCAGACAATTCTGATATTGTATGGGTAGCAGTTCAAGGACCGCTTTGGAGTAGTGGAGGAGAGAGAGGTTTATACAAAACAGTTGATGGTGGAAAAAATTGGTATAAAACTTTAGGAAATTCAGAATGGACTGGAGTAACTGATATTATGATTGATCCTAGGAATCCTGATTTAATTTATGCAGCTACATGGGATAGACATAGAACTGTAGCGGCATATATGGGTGGTGGTCCTGGTTCAGGAATTCATAAGTCTGAAGATGGAGGTGAGACATGGAAGAAATTGACTAAAGGAATACCAAAATCAAATCTTGGAAAAATAGGAATTGCAATATCATATCAAAAACCTGATGTTATATATGCTGCAATTGAGGAAGATAGAACAAAAGGAGGGGTTTATAAATCTACAGACAGGGGAGAGTCATGGAAAAAGATGTCAAACACTGTGTCAGGAGGAACTGGTCCTCACTACTATCAAGAGCTTTACACGAGTCCTCATGAATTTGATAGGTTATATCTTATGAATGTCCATATTTTAACTTCAAAAGATGGAGGTAAAAACTTTGAACAACTTACAAACGAGAGAAACTTCTATTATTATTTTGACAAAAAGCACAGTGACCATCATGCCATGGCATTTAAACCTAGTGATCCAGATTATCTTATGGTTGGTACTGACGCTGGTATTTATGAAAGTTTTGATGATGCTAAAAATTGGCACTATTTTTTGAACTTACCCTTAACACAGTTCTACAAAGTTGCTGTTAATAATAAAGAACCATTTTACCATATATTTGGTGGAACACAAGATAATGGATCAGCTGGTGGTCCATCAGCTACAGATGAAGAATATGGAATTACAAACAGAGTTTGGTATAAGACATTAATGGCAGATGGTCATCAATCTGCAACAGATCCAGTCTATGATGATATAATGTATGCTACTACCCAGGAAGGTGGTTTTCACAGGGTTGATTTAACAACAGGTGAACAGGTTTATATTAAACCTCAACCAGAAGAGGGTGATCCATACGAAAGGTTTAATTGGGATACTCCAATATTGGTTAGCCCCCATAATCCTTCAAAAATATACATAGGTTCATATAGGGTTTGGCAATCAGAAAATAGAGGTGATAGCTGGGAAGTGATTTCTGGAGATCAAACAAGAAATGAAAATAGAATAGAATTACCAATCCTTGGTAGAAAACAAAGTTGGGATAATTCTTGGGATGTTAAGGCAATGTCTCAGTATAACACTATAACATCATTATCTGAATCTCCAGTAAAGGAAGGAATTATTTGGTCTGGAACTGATGATGGCTTTATTCATGTTACAACTAACGGAGGTGAAACATGGAAAGAGATACCAGTTACAAAACTAGGCTTACCAGAAAGGACTTTTGTTAATGACATAAAAGCAGATCTTTTTGATGAAAATACTGTTTATGTCTCACTTGACAACCATAAAGAAGGTGATTTAAGCCCATATTTATTTAAGAGTACAGATATGGGGCAATCATGGAAGTCAATCTCTAATAATATTCCAGATAGAACACTAATTTGGAGACTTGTTCAAGATCATATTGAAAAAGATCTATTGTTTTTAGCAACAGAATTTGGTGTTTATACTTCACTTAACGGTGGTGATTATTGGCAGAAACTTCCTGGTACTCCTACAATTTCATTTAGAGACCTTGTAATACAGAAAAGAGAAAACGATCTTGTTGCTGCTTCTTTTGGAAGAGGATTCTTTGTCCTTGATGACTACTCTGCATTAAGGGGGATGATGAATGAAGAAAATCTTTCCGCTAAGGGTAAATTATTCAAACCAAGAGATGCTAAGCTATTTAAACCTAGGAATGCATTAGGTAATACAGGTGGACAATATTATGTGGCTGAAAATCCAACTTTTGGTGCTGTCTTCACATATCATTTAAAAGATGTTCCACAAACCATTAAATCTAACAGAAAAAAGATGGAGTCAACATTAAATAAGCAAGGTAAAGACATACCTTTTCCTGGCTATGATTCTTTAACTAAAGAAATGAGAGAGAAGCCTGCACAATTACTTCTATCAATTAATGACTCTAATGGTAATTTAATCAGAAATGTAAGTAAAAATGCAACTAAAGGGACTGGGAAAATTGTTTGGGATCTCAAGCATAAAAGTTATAATACGATAACCTCAAGATCTGGTTGGAGGCAAATGGCAGGACCTTTTGTTACTCCTGGAACTTACACCGCAACTTTATATATTCAAAAGGATGGCAATCTTGAAAAAATTGATGGTCCTATTGAGTTTGGAGTTAAATTATTAAGAGAGGGTGTTCTTAAAGGAGCCTCTTTTGATGAGTATAATTCTCATGCTGCTGATCTTGCACTGATATATAATGAATATTCGAAATATTCTGATACATTCTCTAGGCTTCAACCTAAATTAAGCTTATTGGAAAAGGCATTAATGTTAACTGAATCACTGTCAGAAGACATGTTTATGGAACTTGAAAAAGTAAAAAATCAGTACTTAACAATGAGAGATAAATATGGAACTAATCCTGCAAAGAATGAAATTGGAGAATGGGATAAACCCACAATTGGATCAAGGTTATCTATTGCATCTCAAGGATTGTCAACTTTTTATGGTCCAACAGGTATGAATAAATATAATCTTGAAGTAGCTAAAAAATTAGTTAATGAGTATAAGGATGATGTTGAATCAATTCATGCGATAGTTGAAGATTTAGAAGAAAAAATAAAAAATCTTAAACATCCTCATATTTCAGGATCAGGAATTAATTAGAAAAACTTTGATTTAGTTCGAAACATTCTAAATCAAAATATTTAACAGAAGATAGAAGGTGGTCAAAAATATCAGAGGTTAAGCCCTCGTATTTTGTCCACTCTTTGTCTTTTGAAAAAGTGTAAATCTGGATAGGTATTCCTTGTGAAGTTGGCTCGAGTTGTCTACACATTAAAGTTAAATCTTCGTTTGTCATTGGGTGAGCTTTCAAATACTCTTCAACATATACTCTAAACACCCCTAGATTAGTAAGATTTCTTCCGTTTAATAACATTGATTTATCAACACCATTCTTCTTATTATATTCATTTATTTCAGCAACTCTTGAACCAACATATTCTGAAATAAGACTAACTCTTTTTAGCTTTTCAATATCATCACTTTCTAGGAATTTAACAGAACTTGGCTTAATAAGTAATGACCTTTTAATTCTTCTTCCTTTGGATTCCTCCATACCCCTCCAATTAATAAATGAGTCAGATACAAGCTTATATGTTGGAATTGTAGTTATTGTGTTGTCAAAGTTCTGAACCTTAACTGTAGAAAGATTCACCTCAATAACTGTTCCATCAGCATCAGATCCTTTCATTGTTATCCAATCACCAATTCTTACAGTGTCATTAACTGTAATTTGAATACTCGAGACAAAACCAAGTATTGTATCTCTAAATACAAGGATAATTATCGCTGACAATGCTCCAAGAGATGCAAGAAAAGTACCAATCTCTCTACCAGTAAGAACTGATAGGATAAGTATTATTCCAATGAACCAAAGGAATATCATTACTACTTGAATATAGCTGTCAATAGGTATATGTTTTAGAGATGAACTTAATTTAAAATAATCTTTAACAGTTCCTAAAACAGATCTTACAGTAACAATAAATAATATTATAGTTATAGCTTCAAGTACTATTAGCAAATCTTCATTATATAAAGGTAGAACCCAAAAAAGAAAAAATAAGGATGGAACATATGAAAGTAATCTGGGAATTTTATTCTTAATTAACAAATCATCAAAAGTAGAGGCAGTAGATTTTGCAATTCTTTTAAAAAATGATAAAATTATTTTTCTCCCAATGAAATTAATAATTGTAACTACTGTTACTATTGAAATTAAGATTAGTCCAGAAGCTAAAAGTTCAGATATACCTACTGGGAGCCCATAACTACTAAGAAATTCTAAAATTTGATCTTTAAACATTTTACAAAAATAAAAAACCCACCATAAAGGTGGGTTCTTTTCTAATAAAAAATTGGTTTATTAGTTATTAATTGATACAAGTTCTAAGAGCCCGTAATTTTGATGCTCACTTGCAGATTGAACACCCTCTCTTAGCTTTTGACCTTTAAAAGTCTTTCCTAAGTCATCCCAACCTGTTCTAGTGACACCAGGAACTCCAACATTAAAGAAAAAATGAGTAATGCCTTCATATGCATTTTCTGTTCTTTCATAAATTTTTGAAAGTGCCCACCATCTATGCTGACCCATCATAATTTCATTGCTAACCATAGGTTTAATTATTTCAGTTTCCCAAGATTCAAAATCATCTGACTTAGCAATTGTTGAAGTAATTGACATTCTTTCTCCTGGTTTTAAATCTCCTCCAGCCCATATTGTTTGATCAACATTTTTAATATGATAATTTCTTCTCTCTTTACTTTCAGAGCCAACAGAGTTCATGTACCTTCTAACAGAGCTTCTTGACATTTTTCCTTTATGAGCTTCATATGCTAGATTTAACCAATCATCTGAAGTCCAGCTGTTATTATATGCATCAAGCTCTTCTTTATTATTAAACCCTGTAATAATAAAGTAATCTGCAGAATTTTCACCGTTATCATTCGACTCTACAACTTTGAAAACTGCTTGAAAAGTTTGAATTCCTTTTTCTATTGCCAGTTTGTGAATAGGGGAAAAGAACTCCTCTAGTTTTAGGTAGTCTTCTTCCATTCCTTCATTTAAGTCTACTGCACTTACAATAGTATACTGAGCAGTTACACTTAAAGTAAAAAATAAAATAAAAATTGATAAAAGTTTTTTCATGTTTTTAAATTTAAATTAATATTAATCTTCAGCTGAGAATACACAAGTAAGCTCAACTGCATCAGCCATATCTCTTGCTGATTCAATACCTTCCCAAAGTTTGTCCCATTTAAAACCTGAAGGGCTATACCATTCTCCAGGATTTTCAGCTCTAAGATTCCAAGCCATGTGAGTCCAACCTTCGTATGCGTTCTCAGATCTATCTACAACCTCAGCTAAAACCCATTGTCTTAAGTTTCCTTTCAGTATATTTTTTTCAGCTACTGGCTTCCAAACTTCTGATTCGTAAGATTCAAAATCATCAGACTTTTTATTCATAAGGTTAATAGTAGCTACGTCTCCTTTTTTGATTTTACCTCCAGATCGAATTGTAAAATCAACCGC
>CACEKL010000022.1 GCA_902560025.1 uncultured Bacteroidota bacterium
AGGGTGAAAGACTAGTCTACTTTTTTGCTAACTCTTATTTTGAGACTAAATTATATTACTCTGCTGCAATTCAATTTGAAAATTTTATAAAATCTTATCCAAATAGCCAAAGGATTCAAGAAGCATATTTTATGGAGGCTAAATCATATTTTATGTTATCACCTCGTTATACACTTGATCAAGATGATACATACACTGGTATTGATAAACTCCAGGTATTTATAAATAGATTCCCAAATAGTGAATATGTTTCTGAGGCACTTGAACTAATGGATGAGCTTCAGAATAAGCTAGAAGAAAAAGACTTTGAAATTTCAAAGCAATACTATACTATTAGAGATTATGCTTCAGCAATTAAATCACTTGATAACTTCATAGCTGACAATCCTGGAACTATTTTTAGAGAGGAGGCTCTCTATTATAAGTGGTTGTCTCAATATGAAATTGCTATAAATAGTATTGAGTCGAGAATTGTTGAGAGGGTTACAGAATTAGAGAGGTCACTTGATAATTTTTTAAGGTATTATCCTGATACCATTTTTATTGAAGACTTGTCTGAAAAGATTAATATTGCTAAACAACTTTTATAAATAAACTAATGAATAAATACAGAAACTCTAACGCAGCGAACAGCACAAAAACATATAATAAACTTGAGATTGAAAATCCTACTGATAATATTTATGAGGCTATTTCAATAATTGCTAAGAGGTCAGGTCAGATTAATTCTGAAATCAAGAAAGAATTGCATGATAAACTCGATGAGTTTGCCACTCACAATGATAGCCTTGAAGAAATCTTTGAGAATAAAGAGCAAATTGAAGTTTCAAAATTCTATGAAAAACTTCCTAAGCCATATGCAATAGCTATTGAAGAATGGCTTGAAAATAAAATCTATTATAGGGATACAGAAGCTGATACTGAGCAATAAACTTCAATAAAATGAGTGTTTTAGCTCAAAAGAATATACTAGTAGGAGTAACAGGTGGAATAGCTGCCTATAAGACACCTTTACTTATAAGGCAACTTGTTAAGCTAAATTGTAATGTTAAAGTTGTTATGACTCCTTCGTCTAAAGAGTTTGTCACTCCCCTTACTCTTTCAACTGTTTCAAAAAATGATGTTTACTCAGAATTTTCTACTGAGAAAAACGGAAACCCTACTTGGAATAATCATGTGGAGCTTTCCGAATGGGCTGATATCTTTATAATTGCTCCTGCTACATCAAATTCTATATCTTCAATGGCAAATGCTAAATGTGATAATATTCTTTTAGCATGTTATTTATCAAGTAGTTGCCCCGTATTTATTGCTCCAGCAATGGACCTTGAAATGTATAGAAATTCTCTTAATCAAGAAAATATTCAGAAACTAGTTAAGAATAAAACTAATGTACTTCCTGTTGGTAAAGGCTCTCTTGCAAGTGGTTTAGAAGGTGAGGGTAGGATGTTGGAGCCAGAAGAGATAATTGAACATATTGAAATTAAGCTTAAAGAATCTCTTCCACTAACTAATCTTAATTTTTTAATAACTGCTGGTCCAACTCATGAAAAAATTGATCCAGTCAGATTTATTGGTAATAGTTCATCTGGAAAAATGGGATATCACTTAGCTAAAGCAGCTATTTCTCTTGGAGCAAATGTGAAACTTATCTTAGGTCCAACGAATTTATCAATGGACTTGTTAAATATAGATACATACAGGGTTCTAGATTCTGATCAGATGTTTGAAGAAACTATTACTCATTTTAAATCATCTGACGTTGTAATTTGCTCTGCAGCTGTTTCTGATTTTAAACCAGCTGAATTTAAAGACACTAAAATTAAAAAAGATATAGGTTTAGATTCAATTAGACTTAAACCTACCAAGGATATAATTAAGGAATTAGGCAAAATAAAAAAGAATCAATATCTAGTTGGATTTGCCCTAGAGACTAATGATCACATTGATAATGCAAAGGTAAAATTGAAGTCTAAAAATCTTGACGCAATAATAGTTAATAAAATTGGAGATTTTAATCCAATTTCAAATGACTTTAATCAAATTGATTTTATAAATTCAGATTTAGAAATTACTCCATTTGAAAAGAAACATAAAAAAGATGTTTCAATAGATATAATGGAAACTATTTATAAGAATGTTAAAAAAATTAAGAATAAGTAATTACGCTCTAATTGATAATGTTGAAATATCATTTGAAAATGGTATGACTTCAATCACTGGAGAAACGGGAGCTGGAAAGTCAATTCTACTGGGAGGGTTATCACTTGTTCTTGGCTCCAGAGTTGACAATACAAAAATTATCAATAAAGATAAAAAGTGCTTTGTTGAAGCAACTTTTGACCTTAATGGTCAAAATCTTGAGGTATTTTTTTTAGATAATGATTTAGATTTTGATAATCATACAATAATTAGAAGAGAGATTAATCAAAGTGGGAAATCAAGAGCATTTGTTAATGATACTCCTGTTAGGCTAGACCAATTATCAAGTCTAACAAATTCTTTACTGGATATTCACTCTCAGTTTAACAATCTCAATATACTAGATACAAACTTTATTTTTTTAATTCTTGATTCTTTATCAAATAACACAATTAATTTCAATACTTATACAAATGATTTTAAGTCTTTAATGGCTTTAGAGAAAAAAATTAAAGAAAAAGAAATACAAAGAGCTACTCTTGATTCAGATCTTGATTATAATAATTACTTATTAAATGAATTTAATAGTATAGATCTTGATAACATTGACCTAGAAGATATAGAGAACAAAGTTAAGGAGGCAGATAACGTAGATGATATTAAAGAAGCCTTAGCTCTAATTAATGAAGAGTTTAATTCGGAGCATGTAGGAATCTCAGAAAAACTCTCAAATATTGTAAAAAAGCTAAACAAAGTCTCAGGATCTTCTAATCGAATTAATTCTTTGGCAGATAGCCTTAGTTCTATCATTCAAAGTCTAAATGACATGATTGATGACTCTCAATCAATACTTAATGGCCTCTCTAACTCAGAAGAAGATATTAATCAATTAAGAGGAAATCTTGATAAAATCTATACATTACAAAATAAACATAGAGTATCATCAATAGATGAATTAATTAAAATAAAGGAGAACCTAATATTGGTTGTAGATGGACATCAAGATATTGATCAAGAAATTAAAGATTTAAAATCTTCAAAAGATATCTTATTAGGTGATCTTATTTCTAGAGCTAATCTTATTCATAAAAAAAGATATTCTGTTAAGAACGATTTTGAGAAATTATTAAATCAAAATTTGTCTGAATTAGGAATGAATAATTCGGAAATAAAGATTGATTTGTCAAAAACAGAATCAATTCAAAAAAATGGATTTAGTGAAGGTAAATTTTTACTTAAGTCAAATAAAGGTGATAAATATAGTGATCTAAGAAATATAGCCTCGGGTGGAGAGGTTTCAAGAATAATGCTTTCAATAAAATCAATTTTGTCAAGCTATATTAAATTATCGACTATAATTTTTGATGAAATTGATACTGGTATATCAGGATCTGTATCTTCAAAAGTTGCAGATTTAATGGGTCAAATGTCAAAGAATATGCAAGTTATAGTTATAACACATACACCTCAAGTTGCTTCAAAAGGTGATTTTCATTACAAGGTATTTAAAAAGGAAGTCGAAAATAAAATTATAACTGACATCAAGTTACTTGAAGATAAAGATAGAGTAAAAGAAATAGCAGAGATGTTATCAGGGGATAAATCAAACAAATCAGCAAATGAACTTGCTAATGAGTTGTTGAATTAAGTGTATCTTTATCATATGAATATGAAACATAAGAATTCTAATAACAGTGGTGCATGGATTGGTGTTTGGACTGCAATTGGAGCAGCATTTAGTTGGCAGAAATCAAAAAATAAAAAATATAAGTAATGTCAAATTCTATTTTAAAAGGTAAGAAAGGTATAATTTTTGGTGCACTAGATGATAGTTCTATTGCATGGAAAACTGCTGAAAGGGTATATGAAGAAGGAGGTGAGTTTATCCTCACAAATGCCCCTGTTTCTTTAAGGATGGGGACAATAAATGAATTAGCTGAGAAAACTAATTCTGAAATAATTCCTGCCGATGCAACCAATCTAGAAGATTTAGAAAAATTAATTTCTCATGCAACTGAAAAGTTTAAAGGAAAATTAGATTTTGTTCTTCATTCGATAGGAATGTCTGTTAATGTTAGAAAAGGTAAACATTATACAGACTTAAATTATGATTGGTTAGCTAAAGGTTGGGATGTTTCTGCAGTATCTTTTCACAAGCTCATGCAATCTCTGCTAAAACTAGACGCAATGAAGGAGTGGGGTAGTATAGTTGCTTTAACATATATAGCTGCACAAAGGACTTTTCCAAATTATAACGATATGGCTGATAATAAGGCATATTTAGAATCCATTGCAAGAAGCTTTGGCTATTTCTTTGGTAAAGAAAAAAATGTAAGAGTAAACACAATATCTCAATCACCAACTTTAACAACTGCTGGAAAAGGAGTAAAAGGATTAGATGATTTTCTTAAATATGCTGATTTAACCTCACCACTCGGTAATGCTACTGCTGAAGATTGTGCTAACCTAACCGTATCGCTTTTCTCTGATTACACAAAAAGAGTTACTCTTCAAAATATTTATAATGATGGTGGGTTTTCAAGTGTTGGTGTAAGTCAAGAAATTATTGATAAATTAAATTCATAATGAAAATTATCGGATTAACCGGAGGAATTGGATCTGGAAAATCTAGTGTTTTAGAAATCTTTAAAAAAATTGGTATAAGCACATACAATGCTGATGAATCTGCAAAAGAATTAATAAGTTCCGATAAAAAAATCATACACTCAATAAAACAACTATTTGGAGAAGATATTTATTATGAAAATGAACTAAACTCAAAATTAGTTTCTAAAATAGTATTTAACGATAAAGAAAAACTCAAGTCTCTAAATTCAATAATTCATCCTGCAGTAGCTGTAGATTTTGATAATTTTTGCTCTAAACATAGAGACGAAAACTATATTATAAAAGAAGCAGCAATTATTTTTGAAACTAAAACAGAGAATCTTTTTGATAAGATTATATACGTTAAAGCCCCAAAAGAAACTAGAATTGATAGGGTAATGCAAAGAGATAAACTATCTAGAGATGATGTGTTAAAACGAATACAGAATCAGATAAATGAAACTTCAATTATTGATAAATGTGATTTTATAATTGATAATATTAATTTCACTGATTTGGAGGGCAAAGTATTAGAAATTCACGATACACTAATAAACCTAAAGTAGTTTCTTAACATTTTATTAAGAAATTATAAATTTTAATTTTGAGAATTTTATAGTCAATGAATAGAAAACTATATACATCACTTGTTCTTCTAATGTCATTTTCCTTAATAGGAATAATTCTGATGCAAGGATACTGGATATATTCCTCGTGGAAGAATAAGGAAGAAGAATTTTCTTTGGCTGTCAATCGAACGTTAAGAGAAGTTGTTGATGAAATTCAAAGTAGGGAATTAAATGACTATGTAAATACTTATCAAATGTTAATTGACTCTATCGGGACACCAGATGAACAAAATTTTACCGATGTTTTTCTATTTTTAGATGAAGATCAATCTTCCAATCTTTCAACTTTTTTTGCTTATGGTATTCTAGAGGAAGATTATAATATCAACCTTCCTGATAATTTATCAAATAGATACGGAGATGATAATTTAAAGGATTATAAAGCAGTCAAAACTACAATTGTTAATAAGAACATATTTGATAGAAGAGAGAATAGGTTAAATGCCTCAATATCTAAATTAAAAAGTGTTGAAGATATTGACTTGTTTAAATTTGAAAAATATAAATCTGCTTTCCAAGAATATGCATCTTCATTACCTATTCACAAGAGAACAACTTCTAGAGAGATTCAGATCCTCTTAAACCAAGGTTTTAGTGATAGAAATATCACCACCCCATATGAGTTTGGAATATATAGTAATAATCTTTCTACAAAAGTTAAATCTAATAATTACATTGAGGTACAATCAGGTCCAAAATATTCTATACCTTTTTTATATGATAGGTCTAGTCCTATAAAATATGACCTTATCGTTTCATTTCCTGAAAAACAAGAATATGTTTTATCAGGTATTATAGGTGTTGCTACTCTATCTTTTATGCTCACCTTAATTATAATTGTTATCTCAACAAGTGCTTTGTATCAAATTATTCAACAGAAAAAACTTTCTGAAATAAAGAGTGATTTTATTAATAATATTTCACATGAATTTAAAACACCTATTGCAACTATTAATCTAGCACTAGATGCAATATCAAGTTCAAAGAATAATATTAATGACAAATTCACTTCGTATTTGGGTATGATTAGGGAGGAGAATGCAAGAATGCTATCTCAAGTTGAAAATATTTTGCGGATATCTCAGTTGGAAAAAAGTTCTAATCCATTTGATATGGAAAAGACAAATATACATGAAGTAATTGAGGATGCTGTTGAGCATGTCAAGCTTATAGTTGAAAGCAATAAGGGTTCTATTAATCTTTCTTTAAATGCGGATAACTCAAATATATTAGGTAATAGCAATCATCTAGAAAATATTATTATTAATATTTTAGACAATGCAGTTAAATACTCAAAAAGCAAACCCTCAATTATAGTATCAACAAGAAACATTGATGATAATATAGAGATATGTGTACAAGACAATGGAATTGGCATGGACAAGAACACCCAAAAGATGGTATTTGAAAAATTTTACAGAGAACAAAATGGAGATATCCATGATATTAAAGGACATGGACTAGGACTTTCATATGTAAAAAAAATTGTTGATTTTCATAAGGGTAAAATTATGCTTGAAAGTAAAAAAGGTTCTGGAACTAAGTTCTATATAAATATTAAAACACTTAAAGATGAAATCAGATAAAAAAATTCTATTGGTAGAAGATGATCCTAATTTTGGAAGGATACTTAAAGATTATTTAACCATCAACAATTACGACGTAACTCTTGCAGCCAATGGAATCGAGGGCTTTGAAAAGTTCAATAAATCAGAATTTGATTTATGTATTCTAGATATCATGATGCCATTTAAAGATGGTTTAACTCTGGCAAAAGAAATTAGAGAAGTCAATGAAGCTATTCCTCTAATTTTTCTGACCGCAAAAAATCTAAAAGATGATGTTTTAAAAGGATATAAGATAGGTGCAGATGATTATTTGACAAAACCTTTTGATTCAGAGATACTACTAGCAAAAATAAAATCTATACTTAATAGAAAACCATCTGTAAATACTGAACAAAAAGATATTTTCGAGTTTGATTTTGGTGAGTTTTCTTTTAATTCTAAGCTTAGAATATTAACTCATAAAGAAGGGAATTCGTTTAAGTTATCTCCAAAGGAAAATCAGCTATTAAAGATGTTAGTGTTAAATTTTGATGATTTACTGCCTAGAGATATCGCATTAAATAAAATCTGGAGAGATGCTAATTATTTCACATCAAGAAGTATGGATGTATATATTGCAAAACTTAGAAAATATCTTGAAAAAGACTCATCACTTAAAATTATCAATGTGCATGGGGAAGGATTCAGGTTAATGAAAGACTAATCTTGATTTTTATTTTCTCTAGGGTGATATTTTTTCAAAACATCTTCTAAATGAAAAGTATCTAAATGTGTATATATTTCAGTTGTAGTAATACTCTCATGTCCAAGTATTAGTTGTATTGTTCTTAAGTCTGCACCATTTTTTAGTAGATGAGTAGCATATGAGTGTCTTAGTGTGTGAGGGCTAATTTTTTTATCAATTTCTGCATTTTTTGAAGAATCATTTATAACCTTAAATATCATTGATCTTGTTAGCTGTCTCCCATATCTATTTAGAAAAAGTATATCGGAAAATTTTGAATTGATTTTTAATTTATCTCTATTATTTAAATACTTTTTAATCTCTATTAAAGCAATTTTACCCAATGGTACAAACCTTTCTTTATTTCCCTTTCCAGTTACTTTTAAAATACTTTCTTTAAAAAAAATGTTTGACAGTTTTAGCTCAATGAGCTCACTAACTCTGATGCCTGTGCCATATAATACTTCTATTATAGTTTTGTTTCTTTGTCCAAATTCAGAATCAAGATTAACTGAAGAAATCAATCTTTTTATTTCATCCTCTGTAAGAACCTCTGGTAATTTATTTTCAATTTTAGGACTTTCTATATCGTTAAGCGGAGAAGAATGAATCTCACCTTCAAATAATAAGTAATTAAAGAAACTTTTTAATGCTGAGATACTTCTGGCTTGACTTCTAGATTTTTTGTTTGAAAAATTTTTATAAAGATATCTCTTAACTGTTGATGAGCTACATTTTTTTGGCGACTCACTTATACTATTTTCAATTATAAAATTTTTAAACTGAATTAGATCAAATTCATAACTTTCTATTGAATTCATACTCAATCCTCTTTCTAGTTTTAGATAATTCTTAAAATTCTCAATGCTAGTATCCCAATTCATTTTTTTTTATTCCTGTTTAAGCATTACCTTTATAATATATGAAATTAACAATAATTAATGGTCCCAATTTGAATCTCCTTGGCTCAAGAGAGATTGATATCTATGGTAATCAAGATTTTGAAACTTTCTTTAATTCACTTACATTAAAATATTCTAACATTAATTTAGAATACCATCAATCAAATGTTGAAGGTGAATTAATAAACTTTATTCAAGATTCCAGGGATTCAGATGGTATAATAATTAATGCTGCTGCATATACTCACACTTCTGTTGGAATAGGTGATGCAATAAAAGCAATTGATACAAAAGTTATTGAAGTTCATATATCTAATACTTTTTCAAGAGAAGAGTATAGACATAACTCATATTTATCACCAGTAGTTGATGGAATAATTATAGGATTTGGACTAAAAAGCTATGAATTAGCAATTGAAAGCTTCCTCCCTAAAGATGAATAACTTCATCGTAAGCATCTGCAACAGCCTCCATTAATGCTTCACTCATTGTAGGGTGAGGGTGAACAGACTTAAGAATTTCTTTACCTGTTGTCTCAAGCTTCCTGCCTAAAACAGCTTCTGCAATCATATCAGTAACTCCAGCACCAATCATGTGACAACCCAGCCACTCTCCATACTTTTCATCAAAAATAACTTTAACAAATCCATCTGGATGACCAGATGCTTGTGCCTTTCCAGATGCAGTGAAAGGAAATTTTCCAACCTTAACTTGATATCCTTTTTCAATAGCTTTTTCTTCAGTTAATCCAACAGATGCAACCTCTGGAAAACAATAAGTACATCCAGGAATATTATCATAATCAATTGGCTCTACCTCATGTTTAGCAATTTTTTCAACACAAAGTATTCCCTCAGCTGAAGCAACATGTGCTAGTGCTTGACCAGATGTAACATCTCCAATTGCATAGTATCCAGGAATATTTGTTTGATAAAATTCATCAACTATAATTTTGTCTTTATCAACTGCTAT
>CACEKL010000023.1 GCA_902560025.1 uncultured Bacteroidota bacterium
ATTGAGGTTAATAGAATAGTCGAATTTCCAAAGGAGAGTCTAGAGAGTGATATTCTCAAAATTTTAAATGACGAAGACTATAAACATGCATATTTTATAGAATGATACTAAAAGATATAAATGAAATAAAAAAAATTAGGGAAAGTGCCCAATTAGTCTCAAAGACCTTAGGTTTATTGGCAGAAGAAATTAAACCTGGAATAACTTCTTTATATCTTGATAAGATTGCAGAAGAATTTATACTTGATAATAAAGCTAAGCCTGGGTTTAAGGGATATGATAATTTTCCAAACACATTATGTGTAAGTATAAATAATGAAGTTGTACACGGTATTCCATGTGATACACCGTTAAAAAATGGTGATATAATTTCAATAGATTGTGGAGTTCTAAAAGATGGGTTCTATGGTGATCATGCATATACTTTTTCTGTAGGTGAGGTATCCAAAGAAGTTCAAGAATTATTAGATGTAACAAAAAAATCACTTTATAAAGGAATTGAATCAATGAAAGAGAGTAATAGAATTGGTGACATAGGTGATGCAATAGAAAGCTATATTAAAATTCATGGATATGGAATTGTAAGAGAGCTAGTGGGACATGGATTAGGTCAAAGTCTTCATGAATTACCAGAAGTTCCAAACTATGGAAAAAAAGGAACCGGAAAACTTATTAAAAATGGTTTAGTATTAGCAATAGAACCGATGATAAATCTTGGAACTGAAAAAATTAAAATAAATGATGATGGTTGGACCTTTGTGACTCTCGACGGACTTCAGAGTGCACATTTTGAACATAATATTGCTGTTATTGATAGTAAGCCAGAGTTATTATCAACATTCAAATATATTTACCAAGCTCTTGACATTGAATCTAACGAAGAAGATAAATTCAATAATTTTTTTTAATAGATGAAATATATATTAAAATTCTTACCAAGAGAGTTACTAATAAAATATAGCTTCTACTTTATACCAATTTTAAAAATTATATTCAAAGGAAAGAGATTTTATGATCCAATTGATGGAAATGGATACTCAAAATTTTTATCATATGGTTATAAAAAAATAAGAAGAAATGCATTATCTCCTGGAACACTATCTTTAGAAAGACATAGGCTTCTTTGGTTATACCTTGTTAACGAAACAAATTTTCTTGACTCAAAACTAAAAGTTTTGCATGTTGCGCCAGAACAAATTTTTTATAAAAAATTTAAAAAAAATCAAAACTGGAACTACCTAACTTTTGATTTAAAATCACCATTAGCAGATATAAAAGGAGATCTCAAATCAATGAATTTTGAGAATAAATCTTTTGATTTAATAATATGTAATCATGTTCTTGAACATATTGATGATGATATAAAAGCTTTAAATGAAATTTTTAGAGTTTTAAAGTCTGGTGGAGTTGCAATACTTCAGGTACCTATTAACTTTAAAAGAAATGAAACTTTTGAGGATCAATCAATAATTTCTAGGAAAGATAGAGAGAAATATTTTGGACAGTATGATCATGTAAGAGAATATGGTTTGGACTTTAAAGAGAGAGTAGAAAAAGCTGGATTTGAAGTAGAGATGGTGAACTATACTGAAAATTTTTCTGAAGAAATTAAATTAAAATATGGATTGCAGATAAATGATGTAATTCCTATTGCTAGAAAATCATTTAGTAATTAAATCCCATCCTTTAGATTTTAAAGGAATAATTTTTCCATCTTTTGAAACAAGTAACAGTGACTCTATATTATCTATATTATTTATAATTTCTGTACTTTGATATGGATCCATTAACATTAATGCAGTTGCCCATCCATCAGCAGTAATACATAGGTCAGATATTACAGATGCACTAAGAATACTATTAGAAGTTGACTTACCAGTCATAGGATTTATTATATGTGTATATCTATCTCCAGTGATAGGGTCGATTCTGAACTTTCTATAATTACCTGAAGTTGCTAGAGACTTATTATCAAGATATATTTCAGAGTAGAATTTATTCATCTCTAAAGGGTTCTGAATTGCAACTTTCCATCTATTTCCCTTATTAGAAACACCTTTTGCTATAACTTCTCCCCCAACCTCAATCAAAAAGTTTTCATAGCCACTTTTAATGAATAAATCATTAATTAAATCAACTGAGTATCCTTTTGCAATTGCATTAAAGTCTAAGAATATATCTTTATTTGATTTAACAATTTCATTGTTATTGTTAAGGCTCACTTTACCAAACCCAACAATATTTTTTAAACTATCAATTTTATAATCATTAATCTGTTTACTACTAGTTTCTGGGCCTAATCCATAAAAATTAACAAAAGATCCAGCGGTTGGGTCAAAGAAACCATTTGAGTTTAACCAAATCTCTTTTGACTTATTAAATACATTAATAAAATTAGTGTCAACTTTAACAGGTTTTGCTGATTTATTAACTCTTGTAATTATTGAGCTATCAATGTATGTAGACATTGATAAGTTAACTTGATTAAAAATAGAATCAATTTGATCTTCAATTAAACCTTCATTAGATTTCGTCTCAACTATAACGCTATACGTTGTTCCAAGAGCATTTCCTCTAATACTTTTATACAAATTAGTATTTGTATTGCAACTATTTAATAGAATTAGTGTGAGTAAAAGAAGTATTTTTGATTTCATCAACCACCGAAGTCATCAAACCTTACATTCTCAGGAGGAACTCCAAAATCTTCAGCCATCTTTTCAACTGCTTGATTCATTAATGGAGGACCACAGAAATAGACCTCAATATCTTCCGGTGAGTCATGTTTAGAAAGATAATTATCAATAACAACTTGATGAATAAATCCGACAAAACCATCACCTTGTCCATCTAGAGAATCTTTAACCTTCCAGTTATCTTCTTCTAATGGTTCTGAAAGAGCAATATAAAACTTGAAGTTAGGATAATCTTTTTCTAGAGCTCTGAAGTGATCAACATAAAAAAGCTCTCTTTTTGATCTACCTCCATACCAAAAGGTTACTTTTCTACCTGTTTTAATTGTTCTAAAAAGCTCATATAAATGTGATCTCATAGGTGCCATTCCAGCACCACCACCAACATATAGCATCTCTGCTTCTGATTCATTGATAAAGAATTCACCATACGGACCAGATATTGTAACTGTATCGCCAGGCTTTTTTGAGAAAATATATGAAGATGCTATTCCTGGATTAACTGACATCCATTGATTTTTTTTACCATCCCATGGAGGAGTTGCAATTCTAACATTAAGCATGATTTCCTTACCCTCAGCTGGGTATGATGCCATTGAATATGCTCTCTCAACTGTCTCTGAATTTTTCATCTTAAGTGGCCATAAGTTGAAATTATCCCATTCTAGTTTAAATTTTTGAGGATCATCAGGATGTTCTTTAGGATGAGATGTTATATCAATATCTTTATAATCAATATCACATTCCGGAATCTCAATCTGAATATAACCTCCTGCTTTATAATCCATTTCTTCAGGTATCTCTATAACAAATTCCTTAATGAATGATGCAACATTGAAATTACTTTTAACTTTAGCTTCCCATTTTTTTATACCAAAGACTTCTTCAGGTACTTCAATCTTCATGTCCTGTTTAACTTTAACTTGACATCCAAGCCTCCAACCCTCAGATATTTCTTTTCTAGTAAAATGAGGTTCTTCAGTTGGAAGTATTTCACCCCCTCCTTCTAATACTTGACATCTACATTGCACACAAGTTCCTCCTCCTCCACATGCAGAAGGAAGAAAAATTTTATTATTTCCAAGTGTAGTTAGCAAAGTATCACCAGAGCTTACTTCTACATCTTTCTCACCATTTATTACAAGTTTTACAGGACCAGACGGTAAAAGTCTCTCTTTTGCAACAAGAAGCATTGTAACTAAAAGAAGAGTTATTACAAAAAGACCGATGGTACTAGCTATTATTACATTTATATCCATTATTTAAATTTTAATTCCCATAAAACTCATGAAACCTAGAGCCATTAAACCAGTAATAATAAAAGTTATTCCTAATCCTTTTAATGGATCTGGAATATTAGAATATGTGATTTTCTCTCTAATTGCAGCAATTGCAACTATTGCTAAATACCAACCAATTCCTGAACCAAAGCCATAAACAGCAGATTCAAAAGTATTTATAAAATCTTTTTGTTGCATAAATAGTGAGCCTCCAAGTATTGCACAGTTTACAGCAATAAGTGGAAGAAAAATTCCTAAACTTCCATATAAAGTAGGAGAAAGTTTTTCAACAATCATTTCAACTAATTGAACCATTGATGCAATTACAGCTATGAACATTATGAATGTTAAAAAAGATAAATTTACATCTTGAAATTGAGGTCCTATCCATGTTAGGGCTCCAGGAGCTAATAAATATTGGTCAATTAAATAATTGATAGGAACAGAAATTGTTAAAACAAAGATTACTGCTTTACCTAGCCCATCAGCTGTTTTTACTGTTTTAGAAACTGCAAGATATGAACACATACCAAGGAAATATGCAAATACCATATTTTCAATGAATATACTCTTGACAAATAAATTAACTAAGTCTTCCATTTAATCTTTTTCTATTAGTTTTCTGTTATAATATCTCTGAACCCATATATAGACTCCAACAACAATTAATGCCATAGGTGAAAGCAACATAAGCCCGTTATCTTGATAACCCAGATCATATACAAACTGAGGTATAACTGGGACACCCCAGAGTTCACCTGAACCAAATAACTCTCTAACAAAAGCAACAACAATTAAAATCCATCCGTAACCTGCAGCATTTCCTACTCCATCGAGAAAAGATTTCCAGACACCATTACCAAGTGCAAAAGCTTCAAATCTTCCCATTATTATACAATTAGTAATTATTAGTCCAATAAAAATTGCTAGTTGTTTACTCACGTCATATGCATAAGCTTTTAAAAATTGATCTACAAGTGCAACAAGTGTTGCTACAACTAGTAGCTGTACAATAATTCTAATTCTTGTTGGTATAATATTTCTTAAAATAGAAACAATAACATTTCCAGCTGCCATTACAAAAATTACTGAAAGTGTCATAACAACAGCAGGTTCAAGTTTAACAGTAATCGCTAAAGCAGAGCAAATACCTAAAACCTGAACTGTAATTGGATTATCATCATCCAATGGATCAGTTAATAATGCTCTATTCTTTTTTGAAAATAAAGGTTCTCTTTCGTTACTCATTATTTAAGCTATTAAAATATGGCAAATAGTTTTCAATTCTCTCAATAATCATATCTGATACTCCATCACCAGTAATTGTTGCTCCTGATATAGCATCAATTTCATTATCCATTTTGTCAGAATTCCCTGGATCATTATTTGTTTTTGTAAGATACACTCCAACAAAGTTTCCTTCCGAATCTTTAATTTTTTCATCATTAAAACTATCTATAAACCAATCTTCAGTTATTTCAGCACCGAGTCCAGCTGTCTCAGACTTATGATCAAATGAGACTCCTTTTATAGTGTTTATATCATCTTTAAGAGCTATGTAGCCCCATATCTCTGCCCATAAACCTGCTCCTCTTAATGGTATTACATAAAATTTATCACCATCAACATTAGCTATATACAATGGAAATCTTTGAACATCTTTATCTTTTTTTACTTCTAGTGCAAGATTAATATTAAAAGCATTTACTTCTGCGTCAACAGATCCATCAGATTTTAATGAAAGCTCTTCTTTTACATAATCACCATATAGAGACTCTGATTCATCTCTACTTACATTTATACCAACTGAAGAGAGTATATTTTGCATCTTTTCTTTTTTAATATTTGCATTCTGAAGATCTTTCAAAGATTCTGATGTAAAGGACAATACTGAAGCAACAGATACAACCATTATAGTAGCAAAAATGTATGTGTGTTTATTTGACTCCCTATTCATTATGTAGCTTTTAATTTAATACTTTGCCATCTTTTTCTTCTCATGCTTATATTAGATTCTATTACATAGTGGTCTATCAATGGTGCAAAAACATTCATCAATAAAATTGCAAGCATTACTCCTTCAGGATAAGCAGGATTAAATACTCTAATAAGTATACAGAATACACCAACTAAGAATCCATATATCCATTTTCCTTTTGTTGTTTGAGCTGCAGAGACAGGGTCAGTGGCCATAAATACAATACCAAAAGCGAAACCTCCAACTAAAAGATGATTATACCATTCAAAACTCATCAGCGAATTTGCACCCCAAAGATTAAATAAAATTCCAACTAAAGAAGCTCCAATTACACCACTTAACATAATTCTCCAGCTTCCAACCCCAGTAATTATAAGAAGTAATGCACCAATCAAAACAAAAAACACTGAAGTCTCAGCAACTGAACCAGGTATTGATCCCATGAACATACTAAAAGAAGAATAAGAAACTTCTGCATTTGCAGCTAATGATCCTAGTATGGTTTCTCCAGAAATTCCATCTACATTTGATGCTTCTGAAACCCACACCTTATCACCTGACATAAATGTAGGATATGCAAAAAAAGCAAATGCACGAGCAGTTAAAGCAGGATTCAAGATGTTCATTCCAGTTCCACCAAAAGCTTCTTTTGCAATTAATACTGCAAAAATAACTGATATTGCAAGCATCCATAATGGCATATCAATTGGCATTATCATTGGAATAAGAAGTCCCGTTACTAAATACCCTTCATTAACTGGATGATTTCTGTATACTGCAAATGCAAATTCTATAGCTAAACCAACAGCGTATGAAACAGCAATCATTGGGAAAATTTTATAAGCACCATGCAGAACTGCATCAATAAAAGTAAACTGAATATCAGTTTGAATATAATATTGATAACCAGTATTATACATTCCATAAAACAATGCAGGAACAAGAGCTATTATTACTGTTATCATTGTTCTTTTTAAATCAACACCATCTCTAATGTGAGATCCTTTAGATGTAGTGTGGTTAGGAACAAAGAGCATAGTCTCAAATGCATTAAATGCAGGATATAACTTTTCTAATTTACCTCCCTTATCGAAAGGTTTTTTTAGCATATCAACTTGTTTTCTAATAAAATCCATTAGCCTACTTCTTTTAACATTATTTCAATTCCGTTTTTTATGATTTCTTGTGTCT
>CACEKL010000024.1 GCA_902560025.1 uncultured Bacteroidota bacterium
GAGAGCTCAAAGAGTGTATTGATGTTAAAGCTATAAATGCGAGAAAAAAGTTTTTCATAATTACAATTTAATTAAATTAGATTAATGTTACACTTAAAGGTATTTAAAACAATTCTAGTTTTTCTAATATTTATATCCTGTGAATCTGTTGATGATTCTAGTAAATGGATTAGTTTATTTGATGGTAAAAGTTTAGATGGTTGGGAAATGAAAATAGCTGGGTATGAATTAAATGATAATCATAAAAATACTTTTAGAGTTGGAGATGGTACTATTAAAGTAACATATGAAGATTATGATTTATTTGATGAAAATTTTGGGCATATTTTTTACACAGATAAAAAATTTAAAAATTATCATCTAAAACTTGATTATAGATTTTATGGGGAACATGTTAGTTCATTTACAAACGAGAATGATGCATGGAATTATAAAAACAGTGGTGTTATGCTACATTCAGAACATCCAAATCAAATGTTTTTAGATCAAGGATTTCCTGTAAGTATAGAAGGACAATTTCTTGGAGGCTCTGGTGTAAATGATAGACCAACACTTAATATGTGTTCTCCTGGAACTGAGGTTGACATAAATGGAACTCAAGCTATGCAGCATTGTGTTAACTCTACTTCAAAAACAATTCACAGTGAAGAATGGGTGAGTGTTGAGTTCCTTGTTTATTCTGATTCAATTGTTCACCACATAATTGATAAAGATACAGTAATGTCATACTCTAATATTCGTTACGGTGGAACATACTTGTCTGAAAATTTTACTGATAAAGTTGGTGACCCTTTAAAAGAAGGATATATATCTCTTCAATCTGAAGGTCATCCTATTGAGTTTAAAAATATCAGAGTTAAAGAACTGGATTAATACTATAATATCTTACCCCAATCTCCTCCAGTATATATTTCAATTATAGACCAAGCTGTGAATAAGCTAATTATTATAATAAAAATTAGAGTGTAGAAAATCCAAAACAATTTTTTTTTAATTAAATAAAATAAAGATCCAACTATAAAAGAAGGTACATTAAGAATTATAACAAACATTAAAGGATCAATTAAAATAAATGACTCAAAGTCAAAGTTGTGGATTAAAAAGAAAACTAACCCCAGAATGTAGCTTACAGTTATATATGACTTTAACTTACTCATAAGAATTTATAAATTTATTAAAACTAAATAAAAGACAAATGAATATTAGAGAAGCAGAAACATCAGACTTAGATCAACTATCAAAACTTTTTGATTCATATAGAATGTTCTATGGAAAAGAATCAAATATTGATATTTCTAAAAAATTTCTTGAAAGTCGATTAAGTAATAAAGATTCTAAAGTATTTATATGTGAAGTCAATAATATACTCACAGGTTTTGTACAATTATATCCCCTATTTTCATCTACAAGAGTTAGTAAATACTGGCTTTTAAATGATTTATTTGTTGATAGTGAATATAGAGGTAATGGATATTCAAAACTACTAATTGATAAGGCAAAAGAACTTGTTAAAGAGTCAAATGCATGTGGTATGATGCTTGAAACTGAAAAATCAAATAAAATAGGCAATAATTTATATCCAAAAACAGGTTTTAAAATAAATGATCTATCTAATTTTTATGAGTGGGTTTCAGACTAAAAGTATTTTTGATTGCTCTTATGTCTTTGTATTGACAATTAGTTAATACCTTGTAGATATGAATAGAAAATTCTTGATATACATAGTTCTTTTATTTTTTAATTACCTATCAAGTCAACAGACATACAAGACAATCTTAGAGGGAACTTATTGGGGACAACCTTTTGAACTAAGACAAGTTACGCTTAGTGAAAAGGATGGTTGTAGTCAATTTTCACACTCTCAAATATTGTGGTATTTTAAAAATGAAAATGAACCTAATGGTTATGATATTGGGACAATAATCTTTAATCAATTAAACGACTGGAGAGAATTTAAAACAGCTATTTCAAGTGTAGCTTCTAAAAAAGAGGTTGGTTTCAGTAAAACTAACAAAATTGGCAAGAAATTCTTTTCCTTTATAGATGAATCAAATCCATTATTTGTCACTGTTGTGTCTATACCAGAAAACAAAAAAACATATTTAAGAAAGAATTTCTTTAGTACAGATGAAGTTGATAAAAGATATTTAGATAAAATTGACTTGATGTGGCAAAACGATTTATGTGAGGGTGGAGTATTAATAGATTAAGGATTTAAATTCTTTCTTAAAACTTCACCAGCCTTAAGTCCCATAAAATTAAAATTATCTACTGCTAACTTTCCATTTACTATTACATACTTAATTCCATCTGGATACTGATGAGGTGATGTGAAAGTAGCATTATCTTTTACTGTATTTTTATCGAAAATCGTTATATCTGCTTTCATACCTTTTTTTATCAATCCCCTATCGTTAATTCCAAAAGCAATTGCAGGAAGATGTGTCATTTTATAAATAGCTTCACTTAATTCTAGAACTTTATCTTCTCTTACATACTTTCCTAAAACTCTGGGAAAAGTTCCATAAGCTCTAGGATGTGGATGTCCAACTCCCGGCTCAGATAGTCTTCCATCTGAAGCAATCATAGTATGAGGATACTTCATTATATTTTTAACATCTGATTCATCCATAGCATGAAAAATACATCCTGCCCCTCCATTTAATTCAGCTTCAATTACAAGTTTAGCTCCATTTTCTACAGTAGGTTCTAAACCTTTCATTAATGCCCAATCTTTAAGAGTCCTTCCTTCAAGATCTGGATTCCAACTTACTCTTGAGAATTGAACTCTATTTAAATCATTTCCTCCTCTATCATTTAAAATATTAAAGACTATTTCTTCCTCAATTTTTTTTCTTGTTTCTTCATCAGATACTCTATTTTTAAATTCATCACTACCACCAGCTCTGGCCCATGTAGGAATTAATACATTTATACCTGTGTGACTTGCACTATATGGATACTGATCTGTCATAATTTTAATTCCTTTTTGTCTTGCTGAATCAACTAAGGAAAGAGTCATTTCACTTTTGCCCCACATTGGCTTTCCAATAACCTTGTGATGTGTAAGGACTACATTTATATCAGCTTCTTTTGAAATTTGAATTGCTTCATTAACAGCATCAATTATTTTTAATCCTTCATCTCTAAGATGTGTAGTATATATACCTCCCATTTTTGATATTTCTTTAGAAATTTCAATCACTTCTTCAATTTTAGAAAAATTTCCAGGTAGATACTTTAACCCAGTAGAAATACCAAATGCGCCTTCCTCCATAGCCTTACTTGCAAGCATCCTCATTTCATTCAATTCATCTTCAGTTGGATCCCTATTTTCTAGGTTCATTACTACTCTTCTAATTTTATTATGACCAGTTAAAAATCCAACATTCATACCAACTCCAACTTTTTCAATAGAGTCTAGGAATTCTTTAAAACCATATTTCAATGGCACTCCTCTTCCATCTGGTCCTCCAAAACTTGTAGTTACACCTTGCCTTACATGACTTTCACCATCTGAGAGATTTATAAAATTATCCATTGGATCAAGGTGAGCGTGTGTGTCAATAAAACCAGGTGAGACTACCAGACCTGAAGCGTCAATTATTTTTAAGGCATTATTTGATTCAATATTTCCAATCCTAATTATCTCATCTCCTATAATTCCAATATCTTGAATTTTTGATTCACTTCCTGAACCATCAAATACTTCTCCATTAATAATTACAATATCATAATCTAAAGGTCCAATAACTCTTTTTGTTATGGATATTAAAGCAATAATGGCGATTATAAAGTATATATATGATAATATTCTCTGAGATGAAGGAGTCATTTTTTATATTTATTAAAATTTTGTTTACAGAAGGTAAATATTCTTTTAATTTTAACCAAGTTTCATTTAACCCCCAATAGATAAAAATATGTCACAAGACAAAAGAGAGTTTGATATTATAATATGGGGAGCTTCCGGATTTACAGGTAGGCTTGTAGCTGAATATTTATTTCAAAAATATAATTCTAAAGATCTAAAATGGGCAATAGCCGGAAGAGATAAAGCCAAATTAGCATCTGTGAGAGATAGTTATCTTGATATTAGTATACCAATTCTTATTGCAGATAGTTTTGATGAGGTATCAATAAATAAAGTAACAACTAGAACAAAAGTTATTTGTTCGACTGTTGGGCCATATTCAAAATATGGATCTTTAATTGTAAAATCTTGTATAGAATCAGGTACTGATTATTGTGATCTAGCAGGTGAATCTCAATGGATCAGAAAAATGATAGACTTCTATCATAAGAAGGCAGAGTCAAATAAAGTAAAAATTGTAAATAGTTGTGGGTTTGATTCAATACCCTCAGATATGGGTGTATACTTTATTTATAAAGATATTTTAAAGAAAGACCTACAAATTAGTATGAGAGTTGCTGGAGCAAAAGGAGGTTATAGTGGTGGTACATATGCGAGTATAAATAATATAATTAGTGAGGCTTCAAAAAATAAAGAGATTAGGAAGGATTTAATTAACCCATATGGTTTAAATCCAGAAGGAGAAAAAAATGGGCCTGATAAAAGAGATTTGAGCTCTGTTATTTTTGATAAAAAAATAAAAAAATGGATTGCCCCTTTTTTAATGGCTGGGATTAATACAAAAATTGTGAGGAGATCTAATGCTCTATCAAATTACAAGTATGGAAAAGATTTTAGATATGATGAAGCTGTAATGACTGGAGATGGATTTATGGGTAGAATAAGAGGAATCTTGTTCTCTATACCATTAATTTTTCTAGCTGCAAAGCCTGGATCAATCATGAAGAGTTTATTTAATATTCTTTCACCTAATCCTGGCCAAGGTCCAAACAAAAAAGAAAGAGAATCTGGCTACTTTAATATAAGATTCTATGTATTTAACGAGTCAGTTACTTCAATTTATAAAGTTACTGGAGATAGAGATCCTGGATACGGTTCAACTTCTAAAATGCTTGCTGAAAGTGCTGTTTGTCTTGCTAAAGATTCATTAAACAACTCTTATGGATTATTAACTCCCTCAACGGCAATGGGTGATAAAATTCTGAAAAGGCTTGAGTTGAATGCGGGGTTAAAATTTTCTAAAATTAAATAATGGTTAAGCTAAAATTTAGTAATTATTATTTTTTTAAAACATAGATAATTAGTTCTAGATATAGATGAAAGTTTATGGTTAAATTCTTAATTTTGCAGAGAATTTAAACCCCTAATAAAACCATGAATTATATAACTCTTTCTTTAACTCTTTTTTTTAAGTACTTTTTCTTATTCTGACAATAATAACCCTGATAATATTTACGGTTATTGGCTTAATAATGATAGTGAAATTTTATTAATTCAAACAAATAATACTTTTACCAGAAGTGATAAGTTTTCTGTTCTTGCCGAAGGTGAAATTCAATTTATTGATAATAAAATTTTAGTTTATAGAACTGATACTATTCAAGAATATATTCTAGAATATTACTTGGGTAATGAGACTCTTGTAGTAATGAAACCAAATTCTCAGGAAGAGGCCTGGCTGTTCTCTAGAATTGGTAATTAAATTATTTTTTTTTTAAAGGAAACCAAGAGGATATTAAAGTAATAGGATGCCAACTTTTTGTATTGTTGCAAAAAATTAAATGTCTTGTAGACTTTGGTTCATATAGATTTCCTTTTTTGGAGTTTGATATAATTTCATTTTTTGAGAAGCTGTCTTTTTCATCTGTAATTATCTTATCAGAAAAATAATTAACTAATGTGACTGGAGCTTTTTTATATCCTAGCTCTTTTAATGCAGTATATCTATGATGACCATCAATAATCATGTTTGACTGACTGCAGATTAAGATTGTTGAGATTATAAGTTGATCATCTTTATACTTTAAATTCTCTTTTAAAACTTCTTTTTTATCTATTAGAACTTTCTCATGAGGTATAATATTTGTAATCTCAACCTCTTTAATTTCTTGAACTATATCATTATCTATTTTTATTGAAAACATATTACTCAATTATAGCTTCTGCTTCAATTTCCACAAGATAATCCTCTCCCACAAGATTAGCTTGAACTAATGTGTTAGCAGGATTAATTTCTTTAAATCTTTTACCATGAGTTTCTGCAATATCTTTCCAATCATCCATGTTTTTTACAAAAATTCTTGTTCTAACAACATCACTTAGACTTCCACCTAATGAGGAAACTGCTGCTTCTATCTTATCAATAATGAAGTTTGTTTGAGCAATAGGATCATTTTTACCAATAACTTTCTCGTTATGAGTAGCTGTTGTTCCAGAGACAATTATTCTATTACCATATTTAACTGCCCTTGAATAACTAGCCATTTCTTCCCAACTAGTATTACTTGATATATTTTCTCTTTTATTTGTCACTTTTGAAATTTCATAAACTTTTGGTATTGAACTTAAATGATGACTT
>CACEKL010000025.1 GCA_902560025.1 uncultured Bacteroidota bacterium
TTGTAGATTTTATATGTTAAATAACTATTAATTAATATTTAGCTAAGAAATGCAGTTTAATAGAAAAAAAAGTTCATCAAACTTAGTAAAAAGAATGATGAACTTAGTTTCTAAAAGATTATCTGAAAACCTTCAATTGTTTGAAAGAAGTTCATAAAATCTTACTGATTTCCAAGAATTATTGGAAGACCATTTTCACCTGAACCAATAACAATAACCTTAGAGTTGTTAGATTCAGATAGCTTTAAAGTAGCCTCTATCCCCTTTTCTTGAAGAATTCTATCAGTTAATGAAGCACTTAAAATTCTATTTGCTCTAGCTTTACCTTCAGCATCAATTCTTTGTCTTTCTGCTTCTTGTTCTGCTTTAACAAGTCTAAATTCATACTCAAGAGCTTCTTGCTCCTGAACAAGTTTTCTTTCAATACCTTCCTTAATTGCAGTTGGAAGAGTTACGTCTCTAACTAAAACAGAATTTAGTTGGATGTGCTGAGTTAAAACGTTGTCTCTAGTTTCTTCAAAGATCTCATTTTGAATAGCATCACGTTTAGTAGAATACAATTGCTCTGGAGTATATCTACCCACGACACTTCTAGCAACAGCTCTAATATTAGGAAGTAGAACAGAATTTAGATAATTCTCACCTTTAGTTTGATGCAAAAGACCTAATTCTTCATATACAGGTTGATATAAAACTGATACATCTAAACTGATCTCAAGACCATTAGATGATAATACCTGCATACTTTCCATAACTTCTTGTTGTTTCACATTATAGATAACTAGTCTATTCCATGGAGCAATAATTTTAAAACCCTCACCTTTTGGTGGTTGATCTGTTACAACCCCTCCTCCTAATGTTCTAAATAGAACACCGGCCTCACCAGATCCAATATTTACAGAAGATCTTGAGATAAATACGATCAATAACAATGATAATAAGATAATAGGTAAACCTACATTTGGTAAATTTTTCATTTAAATAATATATTAAGTTAACATTCCTCCATCAACATGGAGAACTTGACCAGTTATATAACTGGATAATTCTGATGCAAGAAATACACATGCATTTCCAACATCACTTGGATTACCACCTCTTTTTAGTGGTATACTTTCTTTCCAGGACTTAATTACATCTTCTGGAAGAGAATCTGTCATATCAGTCTCAATAAATCCAGGAGCAATAACATTACTTCTAATATTTCTTGATCCGAGTTCTAGCGCTACTGACTTAGAGAAACCAATAATTCCAGCTTTTGAAGCTGAATAGTTTGATTGCCCAGCATTTCCTTTGACACCAACAACTGAACTAATATTTATAATTGAACCACTCCTTTGCTTTAGAAATGTTTTTATAGATGCTTTAGTTAAATTAAAAACTGATGAAAGATTAGTGTTAATTACAGCATCAAAATCATCTTTTTCCATCCTCATTAGAAGGTTATCCTTCTTTATACCAGCATTATTTACAAGAATATCAATTTTTTTAAAATCACCCAAAACATCATCAATAAGCTTAAGAGCATCATCATGATTTGAAGCATCACTTTTATATGCCTTTGATTTAACTCCCAGAGAGTTAAGCTCATTTTCTAAATTTTCTGCAGACTCTTTAGAATTGTTATATGTAAATGCAACATTACATCCATTTTCAGCAAAAGATTTACAAATAGCTTTACCTATTCCTCTGCTCCCACCAGTAACAATTGCAACCTTAGAATCTAATAGTTTCATTAGTTTAAAATTTGTTTTACAGTTTTTCCAATATCAGCAGGAGAATCTACTACATAAATACCAGATTCTCTCATTATTCTTTTTTTAGCTGTTGCAGTATCATCTTTTCCACCAATAATTGCTCCAGCATGACCCATTTTTCTACCTTTAGGAGCAGTTTCACCAGCAATGAATCCAACAACTGGTTTTTTATTTCCATTTTCTGCAACCCATTTAGCAGCATCGATTTCTAATTGACCTCCAATTTCACCAATTAATACAATAAGATCTGTGCTTTCGTCATTCATAAAAAGCTGAACTGAATCTAGCAAAGTAGTTCCAATAATAGGATCTCCCCCTACTCCAATAGCAGTTGAGATTCCATAACCAGCTTTAACAACCTGATCAGCTGCTTCATAGGTTAATGTTCCTGACTTTGAAACAATTCCAATATTTCCCTTTTGGAAAACAAATCCTGGCATAATACCAATTTTTGCTTCTTCAGGTGTTATAATCCCAGGACAGTTAGGTCCAATAAGTCTAACATTTTTTTCCTTTATATAAGATACAACTTTAGTCATATCTGAGACAGGAATTCCTTCAGTTATTGCTACAATAGTTTTGATTCCAGACTCAGCTGCTTCCATTATAGCATCAGCAGCAAATGCAGGAGGTACAAAAATTATAGATGTATTTATATCTTCATTAATTACTGCCTCTTGAACACTGTTATAAACTGGTTTATTTAAATGTGTTGAGCCTCCTTTTCCTGGAGTAACACCACAAACAACATTTGTACCATATTCTATCATTTGCTCAGAGTGAAAAGTACCTTCACTACCAGTAAATCCTTGAACTAAAACTTTAGAGTCCTTGTTGACTATAATGCTCATCTATTTTTTTGACAAATTTATTTTATTCTTTCGAGATACTGCCCTTTTTCAGTATCAATTTTCACCTTATCTCCTTCATTTATGAACAATGGAACATTTACAACTGCACCTGTTTCTAAAGTAGCAGGTTTAGTTGCGTTTGTTGCAGTATTTCCTTTAACGCCTGGCTCAGTGTGAGTTACTTCTAGAGTAACATTTAAAGGCATGTCAACTGACAGTGGATTATTATCCTCAGTATTTATTATAATAGTAACATTCTCACCTTCTTTAAGTAAATCTGGATAGTCAATTTTTGTTTTTTCAATTGTAATCTGGTTATAATCATCATTATTCATGAAATAATAATAATCAGAGTCATTGTATAAAAATTGATATTGACTAGTCATAACTTTAACTTCTTCTATTTTGTGCCCTGAGGGAAATGTATTGTCAATTACTTTACCATTTGTAACACTTTTAAGTTTTGTTCTAACAAATGCTGGACCCTTTCCTGGCTTTACATGAAGGAATTCAATTATTTTATAAATATCGTGGTTGTATTTGATACAAAGACCTTTTCTAATATCACTTGTGCTTGCCATAAATTAGTTTTTTTGAAAGTAACCTTTCATAATTCCACGTTGAGAGTTTTCTATAAACTGAATTATTTCATCTCTTTCTGGTGTTGCATTTAACTCAGCTTGAATAATTTCCATCGCCTGAGTATTATTATATTTCTTTTGATAAAGGATTCTATAGATATTTTGAATTTCTTGAACTTTTGCACTTGTGAATCCTCTTCTTCTCAAACCAACAGAATTAATTCCTACATATGATAATGGTTCTCTAGCAGCTTTAACAAATGGAGGTACATCTTTTCTAACAAGTGATCCACCTGCCACAAATGCATGTGATCCTATCTTACAAAATTGATGTACTGCGACAAACCCTGAAAGAATAACATAATCACCAACAGTTATATGTCCTGCTAATGTTGAACTATTAGAGAATATACAATTATCACCAACAAAACAATCATGAGCAACATGTGAATAGGCCATAATTAAACAATTAGAGCCTATTTTTGTTGTTCCTCTATCTTTTGTTCCTCTGTTAATAGTAACACACTCTCTAATAGTTGTATTATCTCCAATTTCACAAAGTGACTCTTCTCCTTCAAATTTTAAATCTTGAGGGACTCCTGAAATAACTGCACCAGGGTAAATATTACAGTTTTTACCAATTCTTGCCCCTTCCATTATAGTAACATTTGAACCTACCCAAGTTCCCTCTCCAATTTCAACATCACTACTAATTGTTGCAAATGGCTCTACAACTACATTTTTTGCAATTTTTGCTCCAGGGTGTACATATGCTAAAGGTTGATTCATAATTATGTTTTTTTAATAATTTTTGCCATAAATTCTCCTTCACTTTTCACTTCATCTCCAACAAATGATTGTCCATACATGTGAATAATTCCTCTTCTTATAGGAGATATAAGCTCTAATTTACAAATAAGTGTATCACCAGGTACAACAGGGTTCTTAAACTTACATTTATCCATCTTCATAAAAAACGTTAAATAGTTTTCAGGATCTGGGACAGTGTTAAGTACTAGAACTCCCCCAGCCTGAGCCATAAATTCAACCTGAAGTACTCCAGGCATTACTGGGGCACCAGGAAAATGTCCTTCAACCCATGATTCACTTTCTTCAACTTTTCTTAGACCAATAACGTGAGATTCAGATAGTTCAAGAACCTCATCAATTAATAAAAATGGTGGGCGATGAGGAATTACTTTCATAATTTGATTCGAGTCCATTAATGGCTTCTTTTCAAAATCAATTTTTGGTAATGTATTCTTTCTATCAGATTTTATCACTTCAGAGACCTTTTTAGCAAATTTAGCATTTATTGAATGACCAGGTTTTTCTGCAATAACTTTTCCTCTTATTTTCATTCCAATTAAAGCTAAATCTCCAATTACATCTAGTAATTTATGCCTTGCTGCCTCATTAGGATAGTGAAGATCTAAATTGTCTAAAATACCATTTGGTGTAACAGAAATAGAATCTTTATTAAATGCTTTCTTTAAAATATCCATATTGCTTTCTGCCAAAGGCTTATCCACATATACTATAGCATTGTTTAAATCACCTCCTTTAATTAATCCATTTTCGAGCAATGTTTCTAACTCATGCAGAAAGCTAAAAGTTCTTGCTGATGAAATTTCTTCCTTAAACTCACTTATATGATTGATTGACGCCTCTTGCTCACCTAAAACTTTAGTTTTATAATCAACAATTGTATTTACTTTATAATTGTCATCAGGAATAATTGAAATCTTACTTCCAGAATCTGCACATACATATGAAATTGGTTCAGATGGAAAAAACTCCTCTCTTAAAACATTCTGTTCAACAATTTTAGCTTCTTCTAAAGCATTTATAAAGAATTTTGAAGATCCATCCATTATTGGAACCTCGGGACCATCAAGACATATAAAACAGTTATCTATTTCTAGCCCTGTAATTGCAGCTAGGACATGCTCAGATGTATGTATTCTAAATATACCATTATCAAGATTTGTACCTCTATCAGTATTAGATATATATTTAATATGAGCATTAATTAGATTATCACCTTCAATATCTTCTCTAATAAAAACTAGACCTGTGTCAACTGGAGCTGGTTTAAATGTAATATTTACATGTTCACCAGTATGGAGACCTACTCCACTTAGCTTTGTTTCTTTTGAAATAGTTTTTTGGGGTACAGTTCTTCTAATCATTAATCTTTCTTATCTATTTTTTTTACAATTTCTGGCAAATTCTTAAAATGAATATAAGATTTGTTATAATTCATGTATGAAATTGCAGGAGTACCTGTTATTCTTGCATTACTTTCAACATCAGATGTTACTCCGGCTTGAGCTTGTATTTTGACATTATCTCCAATTTTTAAATGACCAATTATTCCAA
>CACEKL010000026.1 GCA_902560025.1 uncultured Bacteroidota bacterium
TTACTGCTAATCAATTAACTCAGTCATATATTGATGTGTTAAATCCTAATGAGTTTTTAAACCTAGGAAATATTGGATGGAAGCTTATTATTGGAATAGTATTTACAATTTTAACATCATTTGTAATTTTTGGTGGTTTGAAATCGATAGTTAAAGTAACTTCAGGTTTAGTTCCAATAATGGTAATACTATATTTCATACTTGGTATCTACATTTTAATTGCTAATATGGATGTTGTTCCATCTACTTTTTATTTAATATTTAGTGAGGCTTTCAATTTTAACACAATAGTACAAGGAGGATTTTGGGGGTTAGTATTAATTGGTATAAGAAGAGCTGTTTTCTCTAGTGAGAGTGGTGTTGGACTTGCGCCTATATATCATGGTCAGTCTACTACAAAAAAAGGGACAGATGAAGGTCTTGTTGGAATGTTAGGTCCTATTTTAGATACAATTTTAGTCTGTACTATTACAGGTTTAATTATAATTATTAGCGGAGCATATCTTGAAAGTGATCTTAATGGAATTGTATTATCTCTTGAAGCATTTAGAAGATTATTTTTTGGGTTCGGAGATTATTTGCTGATAGTTATGATATCAATTTTTGGAATTTCAACATTATTTACTTACTCATATTATGGTGTAAAATGTTATGGTTTTCTAACTACACCAAAAAAAGGAAAATATTATAATATAATCTATGTTGCAGCTATAATAATATCATCAATATTAACTGTTGAGATTGTAATAGGACTTATTGATATAGCTTTTGCACTAATGGCAATTCCAAATATGATTGCTATAATTTATTTATCTAAAATTGTAACTAAAGAGATGAAATCTAGATCTTGGATTTAATCAACATAGTCAATAGGTGGAGGACCTGGATCTAGATAAGGATCATATTCGTAATCTCCAATTCTTTCATCAAACTCTTTCTTAATCTCTTCTCTTAATTTTTTGTCCTTGTAGATGTCAATCATTGACATTCCAAGTGCTTTTGCGGCATGAAGCATTCCCTTGTGGCCAATTGACATTCCAGAACTAGCAACTACTGACCATGAATGCCATGGGACTCCCTTAGGAGCTGTAGTTGCAGCCAGACTAACAACAGGCATATTATAACTGACATCTCCAACATCTGTTGAACCTCCTCCTGGGCTGTCCAGTGTCTCTCTTAATGGTCTAATTTTACCATCAATTCCAATTTGTGGTTTTCCATTTGCTTTTTGCATTTCTAATGCAAAATCAATTTCATCTTGAGTATATTGAATATCTCCTAGAATTTCGAGATTTTTCTGCATTATTGCACCTCCTGTTCTATTCGGGAGAAGATCATGAATCCCTGAAATTAGTGAGACTTTGTGCTCAACATTTGCCATTATTGCTGCACCTCCTGCCATCCTTCTAACCTGGTCATAAACAGGCTGTAATCCTTCTTTAGTTATATCTCTCACTCTAACCCAAATTCTTGAATAGTCTGGAACAACATTAACAACTTGTCCTGCATCTTGTATATGGTAATGCATCCTGACTGAAGGCTTAACATGTTCTCGATATGCATTTATTCCTGATGTATATAATTCTAATGCATCATTTGCACTCCTAGCATTCCATGGATCTGCAGATGCATGAGCAGATTGCCCAGTAAACTCAACCATAAAATCAACAAGAGCTAATGAGGGTTGAACATTTGCTTCAGTATGATCTGCAGGATGCCAATCCATAGTTATATCAACATCATCAAATACTCCCTCTCTTATCATCCAAAGTTTTCCAAAAAATTTCTCTTCAGCAGGTGTTCCAAAAAACTTGACAGTACCTGTTAAATCTCCTTTTTCAATTAATTCTTTAATTGCGACAGCTGCACCAAGGCTGGCTGTACCAAATAGATTATGACCACATCCATGGCCAGCTCCACCTTCAGTCAATTCATTCCTGAACGAGTCTGTCGTTTGAGATAATCCTGGTAATGCATCAAACTCTCCAATAATGCCTATAATAGGTTTTCCTTCCCCATATGTAGCGGTAAAGGCAGTAGGCATTCCAGCTAATCCTTTTTCTACTTTCAAGCCATTTTCTTCCGCATATTTAATTAGGTACTCGGAAGATTTTTCCTCTCTAAAGGCTACTTCTGCAGCCGCCCATATTTTATCACTTAAAGCCGTCAATTCTGATGATTTTTGTTCTATTGAATTAAGTAATTCTTTCTTTAATTTGTTTGCACTTTGAGAGTTTACTAAAAAGGTAGTACCTACAACAAATAAAATTGAGAGAAGTTTTTTCATTAGTTAATAATTTAGAGTTTTATTAAGATAGTAATTTACAAATAATATTTATTTTAGAATATGAGATTGTTTAAGGATGTCAAAGGAAATAATATTGATCCTGTAAATCATACTTTATCTATATTAAAGAATTATCCACATGCAAAAATTCATATTGGATCTGATTCTCAAAACATAGGTAAAAAAACAAATTATACCAGTGTAATTGCATACAGACTCGGAACAAGAGGTGTACATTACATACTCAGCAAGTCATCATGTGACGTTATAAACGATATTTGGAAGAGACTATGGCTTGAAGCTGAGTATAGTATTAAAGTAGCAGAATGGTTAACAAAGCAAGTGAGTGTTCAAGTTGAAATTGACATGGATTATAACTCAGATGAAAACCATCGATCTAATAAGTTAATCTCCGCAACAAAGGGTTGGGCAAACTCGCTGGGGTATAAAGTTAATGTAAAGCCAAATAATCAAATTGCAACAAGAGCAGCTGATCACCATTGTAAGTAGTGGTTATTTAAAGTAACTCATTAAAAATTTTATCTCCACCATACCTAATAACATCTGTTGAAGGAAGCCCAGTATTTTCTTCAACTTTTTTTATTATTTCAAGAGCTTCATTATTTTCCATTTGAATGGTATTCAGCGCCACACCTATTACTTTTGCTTTAGGATATGTGCCAATAACAGACGAAACTTGCTCATTTAAATCTATAAACTTTTTTAGATCTGGAATTTTTATATTCTCTAAAGATCTAAGAGAATTATTTCTAGCAATATGACATAAAATCATGTGAGTTGGACAAGTGCCTCTCATTAAAGGTAGTGTCGCAGAGCTCCCTGGGTGGAGAATTGATCCTTGTCCCTCTACGATTACTATATCTTTATCTTTTTGATCAATAACAGCAGTTTCTACAGCACCACATGCATGATCTAACTTGTAAGCGTCTAATGGAATCCCACCTCCTGTAACTGTAATTCCAACTTGACCAGTGGCAACAAATCCAACATTTATATTTTTATTTCTTAGATATGAATAAAGCTCGAGACCAACAGTCATTTTACCTGCTGCCATATCAGTTCCTATCATAAGCACTCGTTTATTTGACAATTTAGATGCCATAGATGAACCTATTTTAGGAATGAATTGTGGAACTCTTGTATCCCAAATCCATTGTTCATCTTTTATTATATATTTTGAAAATTCTGGATTGATTTGATCATGCAGTCCGTTAACAATAGACATTCCCATTTCTATTGATTCTTTGATAACTGAATCCCAAGATTTTGGTCTAATACCTCCTGATGTTAATACTCCTAAGAGCATGACATTAGCTCCCATATCCCTTGCGTCCTTCAGGGAACTAACAATTGGTATATCTTTCTTTATAATTGATACCTCAGATATTTTTTTCCCAGCAAATACCGAATCAATAACACATACAATTTCATTATTTAAATATCTAAGAGCGCTAATCCCCATTTTTCCATAGTCGTCATCTATGCTAGCTTCCATCCAAATTGCAATCTTATCAGTTGATTTAAGCATAATTTTCAGTTTTTAATTTTGATCCGTGTCCAGGTTTGTTATCATTCATAGTAATTCCGTCAATCATTTTAGCCCCTTCACTAGGATCTGGATCTAAATTATAGTGAGAATCTAGATCTATATAATCTATAATACCAGATATTGAAGCGCCAGCTGATATACTAATTGATGATTCACTCATACAACCTATCATTGTTTTTAAATTATGAGATTTGGCTACATTTAAAATTCTTAATGCTTCTGTTATTCCTCCACACTTCATTAGTTTTAGGTTAACTCCATCTACATATTGATAGTGTCTCGCCACATCTTCAGAAAACCTACACGATTCATCAATAAATATCGGCAAGGGTCTACTCTCAAATAGGTATTTTAATTTATCTTCTTCGCCTTCTACTAGTGGTTGCTCAATATATTCTGCTTTCCTATCAGCAAGCCATTTCATCATTAACTTGGCCTCATCTAAACTCCAGCCACCATTAGCATCAACTCTAATAGAGATATTAGATTTTTTTGTTGACTCCAGTACTTGAGAATATATGGATTTATCATATTCTATTCCATCTGGTGATCCAAGTTTTATTTTTAGTGCTTTAATCTGGGGATTAGATATAAGCATTTCAACCCTCTCTTTTATTATTTCAGGAGGGTTTATTCCTATTGTTAAAGAGGTTGGAATTGATGGAGAAGGGAGCCCTAAGAGACTACGTAATGGTAATCCTGCTTTTTTTGCTTTCCAGTCCCATAAAGCTATATCTATTGCAGCAAATGCACATGGTGGGATGTTAAGCTCTTTACTTCTCTGATATATTTCATATATAGACAGTGAATCAATACCTGTATCAATAAGCTTTAATAGCCATTTTTCTACTTCATCTGCAGTAGATGCACCCTCAGTTTTACCTGGAGCTGATTCTCCCCATGCAGTAATACCATCCTTAATGATTTCAACGAATAAGTTTTGAGACTTATCATGGACACCCCTACTTATTTGAAGTGGATGTTTTTTTTTGAGATTTACTTTATGAAAATTAACTATCATCTAAACAGAAAATGATAATCTAAGATAATAGTTTTCCTTTATTTTTTTCCTTAAAATTATCAAGTGTTTCTCTCTTGTAGATTGGAGTTCTATTTCTTCTGGTTATCCATTTAAGCTTACCCTTAACATGGTATCTAGTTAATGTGCTTTCACTAATGCCTAAATATTCAGCAGCTTGTTTTCTTGGAAGATAATTTATATGAACAGGAATATTAGAAATGTCATAGTTTGAAGAAGAAACCTCAAGGAAATTCCTCTCTATTTCAACATCTTCTTTTTTAACTCTTCTTCCGTTAACATAAACAGATCTCACCCCCTCAGGAAAGTTATTAATTTGATTTATTTCTAACCAGTTTCTAGACACGAATTTATAAATTGGTTTATTAGTTAAATTTATAGCTAGTCTATAAAGTTATAAAAAAATATATATAATTTTGTATATATCTATAAATTAATTAATTAGGATGAAACAAATTCTTACATATGTGCTTATTCTAGGTAGCTTTAGCTTGGTTTTTAGTCAAAGCGGTGGGTATAATTCTTATAATTATGGCACCAGAAATTACGCGTCTGGAACAAATTCA
>CACEKL010000027.1 GCA_902560025.1 uncultured Bacteroidota bacterium
TTAACTAATAATAAATTGAAAATCAGTAATGCTAAACATAAAATAATTAGATATAAACATGTTCTATCACATCAGCATTTATTCATTGCGTTTTACTTAATTAATTTAAATACAGTTATTAACGATGGATATGATATATCTAATTTGAATGATTTTACTTTTCCAGTACCCATTTCAAATTTTATCAATAAGTACTTAATCTAGGAAGTTGAATTTTGTATATTTAGTCATAATTATTTAAACAATGAGCGGGACATTAAATAAAGTAATGTTAATTGGCCATCTTGGAGATGATGTAAAAATTAAACATTTTGATAATGGAGGTTGTATTGCAAGATTTCCATTGGCAACTAATGAGTCTTATACAAATAAAACAACTAATGAAAAAGTAACTAACACAGACTGGCATAATATTGTAGTTAGAAATAAAGCTGCAGAAATTTGTGAAAAATATTTATCAAAAGGAGATAAAGTTTATGTTGAAGGTAAACTAAGAACCAGAAAATGGCAAGGTGATGATGGAGCTGATAGATATACTACAGAAGTAAATGTTGACGAGTTTACATTTTTATCTACAAAGAAAGACTCTGGAAATAATGTGGAGCAAAATACACCTTCAGTACCAGAGAGTAAAGAGGCTGATCAGACTGAAGATGACTTACCATTCTAAGTCTATTAATTTAAAATTCTTAAATATTATAATTAATCTGTGATAGTTAAAATTATTTTAATTCTAATTTTTCTAATCTTATCAGCATTAACATCTGGCTGCGAAGTTGCTTTTTTCTCCCTGGATAAATCAATTATTCCTGAGGATAATAGTAATAAACTAATCAAAAAAATTGAGTCTCTATTAGAAAAACCAAAAAGGCTTCTTGCAACAATATTAATTTCAAATAACTTCATAAATATTGCAATTGTTATATTATTTGCATCTATAGATAATCCTTATCTAAGCTCAATTAATAATCCAATAATTGAGACTATAATTGAAGTTGGTGTAATAGGAATGCTTATACTATTTATTGGAGATATTTTACCTAAGATATATGCAAACAGAAATCCTTTGATATTTTCAAAGGTAATGGTGAATCCAATTTATTTCCTTGATAGGTACATATTATTTCTATTTAATCAGCCAATGAGTAAATCAATGAACTACCTTGAATCTAGTCTAGCAAAAGATACTGAACAACTTTCAGTAGATAAATTATCTCAAGCACTAGAGTTAACTGACTCGAAGGAGACAAGTAAAGAAGAGAAAAAGATACTTAAAGGTATTGTCAACTTTGGAAACGTAGAGACAAGACAGATTATGTGTCCCCGAGTTGATGTCTTTGCATTAGAGGCAAATAAAGATATGAATGAAATCATTGATGAATTAATATCCAATGGGTTTTCAAGAGTACCTGTATTTGAAGATAATCTTGATAAAATTCAAGGAGTTTTATATGTAAAAGATCTATTGCCACATCTTGAAAAAGAAAATTTTAATTGGACTTCATTACTTAGAAAGCCACTTTATATTCCTGAAAATAAAAAACTTGATGATCTCCTTACAGAATTTAAAACAAAGAAAATTCATATGGCAATTGTGGTAGATGAATATGGTGGCACATCTGGAATAATTACTCTCGAAGATGTAATTGAGGAGATCTTTGGTGAACTTAGTGATGAGTTTGATGAAGAAGATAATCTTTTTTCAAAGTTGGATGAGAATACCTATGTTTTTGACTCCAAAATTAATTTACAAGATTTTTACAGAGCAATAAACCTAAAAGATACCTCATCCTTTGATCAAGTATCATCTGAAATTGAAACATTGGGAGGGCTATTAATTGAAAAAATAAAAAAAATTCCTAGGGTAGGGCAGATTATTTATCATGATAACTACAAATTTATTATTGAAATTGTAGATAATAAAAGAATAAAACAAGTAAAGCTAATCTTACCAAAATAAATTATTAATTGAACATTGGAGTCAGAAAATGGGGAACTTTAATAATCCTATCTATTATATGGGGAAGTTCATATATTCTAATTAAAAAAGGGTTAACAGGATTAACTCCTGTGCAATTAGGTTCATTAAGAATGATAATTACAGCTATTCTAATTGTCCCATTTAGTATCAACAAACTTAAAAGTATTCCAAAAGATAAAATTAAATGGGTAGTTTTTTCAGCATTTATTGGAACTTTTTTCCCAAATTATTTATTCGCTTTTGCAGAAACTGAAATTTCTAGTGCTATAGCAGGAGTTATGGTGTCACTTACACCATTATTTACATTAATAATAAGTGTTTTATTCTTTAAAGAGGAATTTTTTAAAAAGCAATTTGCAGGGGTACTTATTGGTTTTATCGGGATTCTAATTTTAGTGAATAATGAGTTTTTAATTTCAGGCCTAAACTTATTATATGTTTCTTTTACAATTTTAGCTGCATTTTTCTATGCTGTAAATGCTAATATTTTAAAATATAAATTACCAGGTATTTCTGCAGTTGCCATAATTGGTATGAGTTTTATCTTTTTAGTTTTACCTGCTTCTATTATCCTTTTTTTTACTGAGTTTCCATTTAAAACATTTACATCAAATCCTTTAATAATAGAATCAATTATATATATCGTAGTACTTGCATTTTTTGGAACAGCAATTGCAAAAGTTTTATACATAAAACTTCTGGCAATTTCATCTCCAGTTTTCTCAGTTTCAACAACATATTTAATACCAATAGTTGCAATTTTTTGGGGATTATTAGACGGAGAAGAATTTAAGCTAATACAGTTTATAGGTACATCTGTTATTTTAGTTGGGGTATATCTTGTTACAAAAAAAAAGGCACCTAATAGTTAGATGCCTTTTTTTAAAAGTATTACTTCTTAATTAAAATCAGAATCTGAAGTTTTCACATCAAGTTTAATTGAACTGAATTTAATAGTAATTCCTCCTGGAATTGGAAGTCCTGGTGTTACTTGGTTAATTTCACTAGGAATTAAAACACCATCAACCTCTTCATATTCTTTAATAGTTGTCTCAACAACTAACTGATTGCCATCAACCTCTTGTGTTTCAACTTCTTTTAGTTTTAAACCAGTTTCAATTGAATAATATTCAGTCTTGTTTTCAGTTATTTTCACTTCATAAACCTTCTGATCATCGATAGTTGAAGTTCCAACAAGTTCAATTAAATCATAATCATAATTTAATTCAGAAAATAATGCAGAGTTAATTATAGCCTGTTCAAGTTCTCCTTCTGATAAAGGCATTCTTTGTCCATTAACTACATTATATCCTTGATATTTATTGAAAACACTTTTTTGAACCTCCATTCCTCCAGCAGTTACAGTAGAAATTGATTGGTTTTGATTATTTTTTAGAGAATAAAATTCTAGAACAAAGCTTTGACCTTGCATATTTAAATTAGCTGATCCTCTAATCTGAATAGACTCAACTTTTTCTAATCTGTCTTTACCTCCAATTAAGTCAATATAATTGCCGATTATACTTTCAACAGTTATACTAGAGTCAACTGAGTAATCAGGCTTTTCTGTAATATTACCATACTCATCGTGGTAAAAAACTTGTATATCTTTTTTGTCAATATCAATTGATTCTATATTTTCAAGAATATTACCAACTTTTCCAGTTATAACTATTTGAGCATTATCTGCAAGAATAAACTCTTTGGATGATTGAATTATCTCCTCTTTTGAAACTTTATTGATATTTTCAAGAAATGTATTATAAAAATCTTCTGGCAGATTCTCTGTTCTAATATTTAAAGCTTGATTAGCAATAGTTACAGGATCTTCCATAGACATTGCAAAAGAACCAAAATATCCAGATTTTGCATTCTCTAATTCTTCATCTGTTATTGGAATATTTGACATTTTTTTAAGCTGATTATATATCTCAACAACCGCACTGTCAACTACTTCATCTCTTACAGTAGTTCTAGCTTGGAATTTTGTTTTGGTATCTGAATTGGCAGGAAGAATAGATCTAGCATAATAAGCATAACCCATATCTTCTCTAATAACTGATTCTAGTCTTGATTCAGGTCTAGCTCCTAAAACTCTATTAGCAATATTTGCAGAGAAATAACTGTTATCTGCAAGACTTCTTTGGATTATATTTTGAAAAGTAACCTCTACATTCGCTGAGTTAGGAACATCAACTACATGAATTGTTATTTTATCTGACATAGTTGGCTCTCTAAAACTATTAATTGATCCATCTTCAAATAAGCTGTTTAGATTTTCAGAATTCTTCCATTCACCAAATAATTTTTCTGCAATTTCGATAGTTTCATCTACATCCACATCCCCTAAAACAACTAAATAAGCATTATTAGGTCTAAAATATGTATCGTAAAAATTTGATATATCATCAATTACAACATTTGAGACAGACTCTTGAGTTGTATACTCTGACTGAGGGTGACCATTTCCAAAAGCTAAAACATTCTCTACTCTTCTAGCAATTGTCGAAGCATTCTTTTCATCTACTTTAAGTCCTTCAATTAGTTTTGATTTCTCCTTTTCAAACTCCTCATTTGTAAATACTGGATATAAAGCACCTTGAGCAAACATAGTTAGCGTCCTATCAAAATATCTAGATAAAGAAGACATTGAACCACCATTTGAGTTGTAATTAATAAAAGAACCCATAAAATCTTTTTCTTCTATAAATTCATCCTTATTTTGGAAATTGTTCCCTTTTCCCAGACTTGAAGATAGTAAACTCTTTACACCAGATTTATCTTTTGATAAAATTGGAGGATTATCAATGATTAAGGTAGCAGAAGCAGTAGGAAGCTTACTGTCTACAACAATCATTAAAGTTAAATTATTATCAAGTTTTTTTGTTATTGGAGTTTTAAACTTGATTTCAGGAGCAGGACCAGGATCAGGAATGCTTCTGTCAACTTGAGCGATTAATGAATTAGATGATAATACAATAATTATTAATATTATCTTTTTAATAATTCCTAGATACATAATTGTTTTAAAATATTTTTTCATCTTTTATTCTTTAGTTTCTGGAAGATATTCCATTATTAATCTTTGAGTTTTATTTAGATGTTTATTTGCAACATCTTTTATTTCTTCTCTTGTTATAGATCTATAGATATCAGGAAACTTATTGATCATTGATGCATCTCCATATAAATGATAATATTGAGCAAGAGCTTGACTTCTTCCAGTTACAGATCCCAATGATGAAACATAAGAATTCTCAAATGTGTTTTGTACTTTCTGATAGTTCTTCTCAGATATCAGTTCTTTCTGAATTTTTTCAATCTCAACCTCTACTTCAACAACCAGATCTTGAAGAGTAGTCTCACCCTGCGGAAGAATAAATATTGTAAAAAGACTATAGTCTTCTTGTTCTATATTAA
>CACEKL010000028.1 GCA_902560025.1 uncultured Bacteroidota bacterium
TCTTCAAAAATACCAATATCTGTTTTGGAAGATAATATTCTTTTTTCTCGAAAATGTATTTCTATAAAAGAGTCTATATTAAAAAGTTCTAGTGGAATAATATGTGAATTTAAAAGAAGATCTCCCTCCAATGCTAATATAAATTACAAATCAACTATTTCAGAAGTTGTTAAAGGATATCAAGAGGCTGGAGCTGCTGGATTATCAATCCTAACAAATAAGAAATATTTTGATGGAGATATTGAAGATATCATTGAAATAAGAAATCTTGCAGAGATTCCTATTTTACGAAAAGAATTTATAATTAGCGAATATCAAATATTTGAAGCTAAATCAATTGGGGCTGACGCAATATTATTAATTGCATCAATTCTTACTTCAAAAGATATTTTGAATTTTAGTTCCTTAGCCAAGAGCCTAGGTCTTGAAGTATTAGTTGAGGTACACACCTATGAAGAATTGAAAAAAATATCAGGAAATGATATTGATATAATTGGTGTTAATAATAGAAATCTTGACACTTTAGAGATCGATTTAAATAACAGTATTGAAATGTATAAAGAGATTCCTGATGAGTTTATTAAGATATCTGAAAGTGGCATTAGTAAGGTTGAATCAATTTTAAGACTTAGAGAAGTTGGCTATCAAGGATTTTTGATTGGCGAGAATTTTATGAAAAGTATTGATCCAATGGAGGAGGCATATAAATTTATAAAAGAGGTTGAAAATGAAATTTAAAGTTTGTGGATTATTTAATGATAAAAATATTCAGCAAGTAGCTGAATTAAATCCTGATTACATCGGTCATATTTTTTGGGAAAAATCTGTAAGGTATGTAAAGACTAAAACCCCAAACCTTAAATCTGAAATAAAAAAAACTGGTGTTTTTTTTAACTCAAATTTAGATGTTGTAATTGACAAAGTATCAAAACATAATTTAGCTTGTGTTCAATTACATGGAGATGAATCGCCTGAATTTTGTAAAAAAATATTAGATAGTGGGATTCAAGTTATTAAGTCATTTAGAATTGATGATAAATTTGATTTTGGTGTTTTAAAAAATTATGAAGACTATTGTGACATGTTTTTATTTGATTCAAAATCAGACCTTCCTGGAGGAACTGGCAAGTCATTTAACTGGGAGAATTTAAAAAAATATAATTTAAAAAAGGATTTTTTTATCAGTGGTGGTATAGGGCTTCACTCTATTGATGCGCTATTTGATCTTTTAAAAATGGATCTTCCTGTCTATGGGATAGATGTAAATAGTAAATTTGAGGACGACAACTATTTGAAAAAAATTGATGAATTAAAAACTTTTATAGAAACAATTAAAAATGAAGTATACAGTTGACAATAAAGGGTTTTATGGAAACTATGGAGGTGCTTTTGTACCTGAAATGCTATTTCCAAACCTTGACGAATTAGAAAAAAATTATAACAAGATTATAAATGATTCTGATTTTCAGAAAGATTATAATAATCTTTTAAAGGATTATGTAGGAAGACCAACTCCATTATATTTTGCAGAAAGAATGTCAGAGAAATATAAATGTAAAATATATTTTAAAAGAGAGGACTTGTGCCATACAGGAGCTCATAAAATAAATAATACTGTTGGTCAAATTTTACTAGCTAAAAGATTAGGAAAGAAAAGAATTATTGCTGAAACAGGTGCTGGTCAACATGGAGTTGCCACAGCAACTGTTTGTGCATTAGCAGGAATTGAATGTGTAATATATATGGGAGCTATTGATATAAAAAGACAAGCTCCTAATGTTGCTAGAATGAAAATGCTGGGAGCTAGTGTGGTTGCAGCTGAATCTGGGAGTAAAACTCTCAAGGATGCTACAAATGAGGCTATTAGAGATTGGATTAATAATCCTATTACAACTCACTACATAATTGGATCAGTTGTTGGTCCTCATCCATATCCTGATATGGTTGCCAAATTTCAATCAATCGTTTCTAAAGAGATAAAGTCTCAGTTAATTGAAAAAGAAGGAACTAATAGCCCGGATTATTTAATAGCTAATATTGGAGGAGGAAGTAATGCAGCTGGATTATATTATCATTATTTAGAAGACGAGAAAGTAAAAATTATTTCAGTTGAAGCAGCTGGTGAAGGTGTTGAATCTGGTAAAAGTGCTGCTACATCAGTTCTTGGTAAAACTGGAATTATTCATGGAAGTAAAACTCTTTTAATGCAAACCAAGGATGGGCAAATAGTTGAGCCTTACTCCATATCAGCTGGCTTAGATTATCCTGGTGTTGGTCCACTTCATGCACATTTATTAGAAAGCAAAAGAGCAGAGTTCATTTCGATAACGGATAGTGATGCTATGCTAGCAGGATTAGAAGTCTCTAAACTAGAAGGAATTATTCCTGCAATAGAAACTGCTCATGCATTTGCTGCATTTAAGTATTTAGATTTTAAACCAAATGATATAATTGTTGTTAACTTCTCTGGAAGAGGAGATAAAGACTTAAATACTTACATTGATTATTTTAAATTATAATGAATAGAATTGACAAAAAATTAAAAGAAGAAGGTAAACTGTTGTCAATATATTTTACAGCAGGATATCCTAGTTTAGATGATACAGTTGATATTATTTTTAAGCTTCAGGAATCTGGTGTTGATATGATAGAGATAGGACTACCTTTTAGTGATCCACTTGCTGATGGGCCTACAATTCAAGATAGCTCTACAAAGGCAATTAAAAATGGAATGAACACTAATGTCCTAATTGATCAACTAAAAGGAATTAGAGATAAAGTTTCAATTCCTCTAATAATAATGGGATATTTTAACCCTATCCTTCAGTATGGTGTAGAAAACTTTTGCAAAAAATGTAATGAGATTGGAATTGATGGATTAATAATTCCTGACTTACCAATAGATTATTATGAAGCAAATTATAAATCAATATTTGAAGAAAATCATCTTTATAATATGTTTTTAATAGCTCCACAGACTTCAGATGAAAGAATAAGAAAGATTGACTCTATATCTAATGGTTTTATCTATATGGTAAGCTCTTCTAGTATAACTGGATCAAAAAATTCCTTTAGCCCTGAGCAAATAAATTATTTTGAAAGAATTGAAAAAATGAATCTAAAAACTCCTAGAATAATTGGTTTTGGAGTTGGAAATAATCACACATTTAATACTGTCGTAAAATATTCCAAGGGAGCAATAATTGGATCTGCATTTATAAAGAATCTACATGAGCATGGAATTGATTCAATTGCTTCATACATAGGTTCAATCAGATAAAATGAGAAATAACGAAAAATCCAATTTCTTATACATCAAAAATATCTTTGAATCAATTTCTAATGAATATGATTTTATGAATGATTTGATGACTTTTAAAAATCATTCTAAATGGAAAGAAGAAATAGTTGAAATTGCAATAGATTCATCTCCAAAAAAAATTCTTGATATTGCAACAGGTACAGGGGACATTGCAATAAAGCTTAGTAAAATAAAAGGGTCAATTATCGATGCAGTTGATGTATCAGATAATATGCTTAAAATTGCTCATAACAAAATTGACAAGCTAAATATTAATAATATTAATCTAAAAACATGCGAAGCCGAGAACCTAGTTTTTGATGATAACCAGTTTGACATCATATCTATAGGATATGGAGTTAGAAACTTTACTAATCTTACTAAGGGTTTAAGTGAAAGTTACAGAGTTTTAAAAAATAATGGAAAACTTATTATCCTTGAAACTTCGATTCCAGAAAATCCAATAATTAAATTACTATATAAACTAATAACCTCTATATATATTCCTGTAATTGCTTTTATCTTCTCTAGAAAAACAAAAGCATATCTTTATTTATTAAATTCTACAAAAAAATTTCCTCCAAGAAAAAAGTTTCTTGATAAACTAAAAAAAACAGGTTTCAAAAAAATTGAAACAAGAAAAAAACTTTATGGTGCTTCTACTATTTATATAGCGTCAAAATAATAAGCTAATTATTAGAGTAAAAATTAAACCTGAAATAGACAAAATTAATGTCATAAGTGTCCAAGATAAAAATGTTTTTTTCATTGAAAGTCCTAGATATTGATTTACAAGCCAAAATCCACTATCATTAACATGTGAGAAAGTTGAAGCTCCTGATGCAATTGATATTACAATAAGACTAAGAGAGATTGGATCATTTATTTTATCTATTAATAATGGAGATACAAGACTAGCTGATGTTATCATTGCAACTGTTGAAGAACCTTGAAGAACTCTTATAAAAACTGCACATAAAAAAGATGCAACTAAAATTAATTCTGATGAACTAAAAATACTTTGAGCTAATAATTCACCAATATTTAATTCTATCAATATTTGTTTTAATACCCCACCTGCACCAGTTATTAATATTATAGCTCCTGCTGGCGCAAATGACTTTGAAACAATTTTCTCTAATTTCTTTTTATCTATCCCAAGTCTGATTCCAAGAAAATACCATGCAATTATATTAGCAATTATTAGAGCTGAGAAAGGGTGGCCTATAAACTTAATAAATTCAGAAACTGTTTCATTAGTTATACTCAGTATTCCAGTATCTAGTAGAGATCTAAAAATAATTAGAATAAGTGGTAGGAGTATTATTAGTAGGACTGATCTTATACTAGGAGTAGTATTTACTTCTAATTCTTCAGTATCAAAAACTACTTTAGAATTAAAATCAATTTTAGACGTTATAAAATTTGTAAAAATTACTCCAGATAAAATAGCTGAGGGTATACCAACAATTAAACCAAATAACATTACATAGCCTAGATCAGCTCCAAGAATTTGAGAAACAGCAACAGGTCCAGGAGTAGGAGGTATAAAAGCATGAGTTACTGCTAAACCTGCAAGTAGTGGAAGAGCATAATAAACCAAGGATTTATTTGACTTCTTTTGAATAGAATAAATTACTGGCAAAAGAAGTATAAATGCTACATCAAAGAATACGGGAATTGCAATAAAAAAACCACTAATTAATAACGCCCACTGAGATTTCTTTTCACCAAACTTATTCAACAGGTATTTAGTGATTTCTTTTGCACCACCAGTTGATTCAAGTATGGCACCAAACATAGCTCCAAGACCAACTATTACTGCAATATATCCTAGTGTACTGCCCATTCCTTGTTGAATATTATTTATTATTATTTCACCATCAAGACCTGAAAGAAGACCAATCACAATTGATGATGTTAGTAATGAAATAAAAGGAGAAAATCTAAATTTTATTACTTGAACAAGTAAAAGACAAATACCGATAATCAATGAAAGATAAATACTCATTTAATTAATTTTTATTTCATGAGACCCAAAATAGTTTCTTTGAGCTTGAATTAGCTTGGTACTTAGAGAAGAACTTGAAATCT
>CACEKL010000029.1 GCA_902560025.1 uncultured Bacteroidota bacterium
TCGGGGTTCTCTTCCATACAGACCAGCCGGATCTAAGTCCTTGTTTGACTGCTTCTTTGTGTATTTCAGAGTAGAATGATTCAAGCTCTAAATATTGTTTTTCTCCTCCATCTTTAAGATCAACAGCCCACATAACCGCGTATTGAGCGTTAATAGAGTAAGAAAAAACAAGTGCTATGGTTAAAAGTAAATTTTTCATATAGTTAATTGTTTTTTGTTAGTTAATTCCAAATTAGTAAATATTCATTTAGAATCAATCTAAACTATCTATTTTAACATAAAAAAGAAGATATTTTAATGATTTGATAACCTTGGACTTAAATCATTGTAAATTTTCTAATAAAGAGATAAAAAAATTGAGGATATATTAAATAGTGGAGTCGGCGGGATTCGAACCCGCGTCCAAACAAGTAATTAAACTATCGTCTACAAGCTTATTTATCTTTAAATTTTCGTGAAAATACTAGGTAGATAACAACCATAATATTAGCCTTATCACTTTTAGTTTTGAATTTTACTCAGTGAATGTAAAGTTCTAGATTAACTTAATGGTGTCTCAAATATAAAAACTGTTAATCAAAGTTTTTATGAGACATCTAGCTTCTCAACCTAGTTGAGATTAGCAAAGACCTACTATAATTCAGTCAATTATGCAGCTAGAGCGTAGTTATTTTCGCCATTTAAAAGTTGAAAAATAGATTTACGAGATTATTTTCATCACTCGACTTGCAAATAATTAAATTAGTCTTGCTGTCAAAACCAGTCGACCCCAAAATTTCAAAGTACAAAAGTTTGGCAAATATATGACAAATAAGACTATAATTTAGATGTAGCTTCTCTAATGGCCAAAAGATTGGAAAGAAGGTTCTCTACTTTATTTACATCCAGCATATTTGCACCATCACTTTTTGCTGTAGATGGGTCAGTATGTGTTTCAAGAAAGATTCCATCAACACCGTTAACAATCCCAGCTCTAGCAAGTGACTCAATATACTCTGGGTTGCCACCAGTAACTCCAGAAGTCTGATTTGGTTTCTGAACTGAATGTGTAACATCCAATATTGTAGGGGAAATTTTTTTTAATTCACTAATACCTCTGAAATCAACAATTAGATCATTATACCCAAATTGAGTACCCCTTTCGGTAATCATTACCTTTTGATTTCCAGATTCAACTACTTTATCAACTGCATATTTCATACTATTAGCACTCATAAATTGTCCTTTTTTAATATTAATGATTTTGCCAGTTGATGCAGCACTTACAAGAATATCTGTTTGTCTTGCGAGAAAAGCAGGTATCTGAATAATATCTACATATTCTGCTGCCATTTTTGCCTCAGCTGAACTATGAATATCAGTAATAACAGGGATATCAAATCTAGAGCCAATATCTGCTAAAATTTTTAATGCCTCTATATCACCAATACCAGTAAAACTATCTAATCGTGTTCTATTTGCTTTCCTGTAACTACCCTTGAATACAAGCGGTAGAGATAATTTTTGAGTGATTTCTTTAAGTTTTTCAGCTATTTCAGTAGCTATATCTCTTCCTTCAACTGCACATGGTCCTGCAATCACTAAAAATTTATTTTTCTCAATTTTATCTGTAATCATTTATCAATATTAGTTATTATTTTCTTTTTACTTCAAAAAACTTTCCATCTTCACACTTGTAAACTTTTCCTTTGAGTTTTTGTATAAGATTATAATCATGTGTAGCAATAATCATTGATGTTCCAAACTTATTTAATCTTTCAAACAATTCAATTATCTCTAAACTAGTTTCAGGATCTAAATTTCCTGTTGGCTCATCTGCTATTATTAATTTAGGATTATTAAGTATTGATCTAGCTATAGCTACTCTTTGTTGTTCTCCTCCAGATAATTCATTTGGGAATTTATCTAAAGAGTTATTAATACCTACCAGCTTTAAAACTCTTTGAATCTTTTCATCAATCTCTTCTTTATTATTGTTACCTGTTGCTTTTAAAACAAATTCTAGATTGTCATAGATTGATCTATCATTTAAAAGTTTGAAATCTTGAAAAACAAAACCAATCTTCCTTCTTAGATTTGGAATTTCTTTTTCATTGAGATTTTTAAGATCAAAGCCTAGGACATCAAATTTATCTGAATTTTTAATTTCAAGATTTCCAAAAATTGAATTTATAAATGTTGTTTTACCACTTCCGGTCTTACCGATTAGGAATTTTAAATCACCCTCTTTTAGCTCAAAGTTTACATTTTCTAGAATTTTTTTCTGATCAATTTGAAGGTCAGTATTAATAATATTAACTAAAGTCATATAAATTCAATGTAACAAATAATTATTTTTTTTGTTAATTATTATTAAGTTTTTTTTTGTTAGATACACTTCATTTGATTTAATTTGTACATTCTTTTTTTATGAAAAAAAAAATATTTTTTCTTTTTTTAATTTTTTTGACATCATGTACAGAAAGTGTTGATTTAATTGTACACAATGCTAAAATATATTCAGCAGATGAACTAAACAACACCTATTCGTCATTTGCTGTTAAAGAAGGTAAATTTGTTTATGTTGGAGGCGATGAGATATTATCAAACTACTCATCATCTAACATCATAAATGCACAAGAACTTCCTGTATATCCTGGATTCATCGATTCACATGCTCATTTTTATGATCTAGGATTTTATTTAAATCAGGTAGACTTGAAAAACACTCAAAGTTTAGAAGAAGTAATTGATAGAGTTACAGAGTTTGATGCAGAAAATAATTCAGATTTTATAATTGGTAGAGGATGGGATCAGAATGACTGGAATAATAAAACCTTCCCTACTAACACTCTTCTAAACGAAAAGTTTCCTGACAAACCAGTTGTTCTTAGAAGAATTGATGGTCATGCCTATTTAGTTAATGATTTTGCACTAAAACTTGCTGGAATTAATAATTCAACTAAAGTTGACGGAGGAGAAATTGTTAAGATAGGCAACAGATTAACAGGTGTCTTGATAGATAACCCAATGCGACTAATCGATAAAATTATTCCTGAGCCAAGTAAAGAAGAATCAATTCAAGCTCTTTTAAGTGCCCAAGATTTGGCATTTCAACACGGGCTAACTACAATTTCTGATGCAGGTTTAACTAAAAAACAAATTGAATTAATTGATGAACTTCAAAAAGATGGAGCTTTAAAAATTAGAATTTATGCTATGATTGAAAATGATCCAAGCACATTGGAACATTTTTTAGAAACAGGTCCATATAAGACTGATAGATTAAATGTTAGATCTGTTAAGATATATGTAGATGGTGCCTTAGGATCAAGAGGGGCTCTTCTTATTGATGATTATTCTGATAGAAAAGGTTTTAAAGGTATTATTCGAACGCCAATTGATTCAGTAAATAATTTAGCATTTAGACTTGCAGGTACCAAATTTCAAATGAATACTCATGCAATTGGAGACAAGGCTAATAGAATTGTTTTAAATGCATACAGGGATGCTCTTTTTGACTTTAGAGATCCAAGGTGGAGAATTGAGCATGCTCAAGTAATTGCAAAAGAAGATTTTGAGCTATTTAATTCTAAAATCATTCCTTCTGTTCAACCTACTCATGCCACTAGTGACATGTATTGGTTAAATGACAGGATAGGTAAGATTAGAGCCAAATATGCATATGCTTACAAAGAGCTTTTTGATAAATCTAAAGTTATTGCTTTTGGAACTGACTTTCCAGTTGAAGATATCAGCCCAATTATGACCTTTTACTCCGCTGTAGCCAGAAAAGATATTAATGGTTATCCA
>CACEKL010000030.1 GCA_902560025.1 uncultured Bacteroidota bacterium
TTGAAAAAAAACAAGTAATCATAGCTTTTAAATATCAATAATCGTTTAAAATAATAGAATTTTATAAGTAAATTTGAGCAACTTTAACTAGAATTGACAAGTAAAATAAAAAAAATAGGCGTATTAACTTCGGGAGGTGATTCTCCTGGAATGAATGCAGCTGTAAGAGCAGTTGTTAGATCTGCTGAATTTCATAAAATAGACTGTTTTGGTATTTACAAAGGTTATGAAGGACTAATATCAGATGACATCAAAAAACTAAATGCAAGATCAGTTAAAAATATTGTTAACAAAGGTGGTACTATCTTAAAATCTGCAAGGTGCCATGAGTTCAGAACTAAAGAGGGTAGGTTAAAGGCTAAACAGACTTTAGATAAATATGAAATAGACTCTTTGGTAATCATTGGAGGAAATGGATCTTTAGAGGGGGGTAAAGTTTTTGAAGAAGAACATGGTATTAAAGTTGTTGGAATTCCAGGTACTATTGACAATGATCTCGCAGGAACTAGATGCTCTTTAGGCTATGATACTGCGCTTAACACTGCTGTTGAAGCAATTGATAAAATTAGAGACACTGCTATTTCACATAATAGACTTTTTTTTATAGAGGTTATGGGTAAAGGTTCTGGACATATTGCTTTGAACGCAGGAATTGGTGCTGGTGCAGAAGAAGTTTTAATTCCACAGAAAAATATGGATCTTGATAGATTGCTAAAATCTCTAAAGCATAGTGAAAAATCTGGAAAGTCCTCAAGTATAATTGTTGTCTCCGAGGGAGAAAAAATTGGAGATAATGTATTTAAATTTTCTTCATATATAGAAAAAAACTTTCCACACTATGAAACCAGAGTTTCAATTCTTGGACATATCCAAAGAGGAGGATCTCCTTCTTGTTATGATAGAGTCCTAGCTTCAAGAATGGGTGTATTTGCAGTTGACTGTTTGTTGGAAAATAAAAGTAAAATAATGACAGGAATCGTCGGTGATAAAATAGTCGCTGTCCCAATCGATGATGCCTTAAAAGGAGGTCAAGATATTGATGATGACCTTGTAAGGGTTTGTGATATAATTTCAATTTAATTTTTTAAAAAAATGGCAATAAATATTGGTATTAATGGTTTTGGTAGAATTGGTAGATTAGTTTTTAGATCTGCCATAAACAACGATGAATTTAACGTTACATGTATTAATGATCTTTTAGATATAAATCACTTAGCATATTTATTGAAATATGATTCAGTTCATGGACCTTTTGATGGATCTGTTGAAGTAAGTGATAATAGTTTGATTGTTAATGGAAAAAAAGTGCAGATAACTGCTGAAAGAGATCCCAAAAATATTGATTGGTCAGGAATGAATACTGATTTAGTAGCTGAGTGTACTGGTATTTTTACCACTCTTGATACTGCCTCTTCACACTTAGATTCAGGTGCTAAGAAAGTTATAATTTCTGCACCTAGTGCAGATGCTCCAATGTTTGTAATGGGAGTGAACCACAGGGAAGCAAAATCATCTGATACAATTGTCTCGAATGCTTCTTGTACTACTAATTGTTTAGCTCCTATTGCTAAGGTATTAAATGATAACTTTGGAATAGAGGAAGGTCTAATGACTACAGTTCATGCTGCTACTGCTACACAATTTACTGTTGATGGTCCTTCAAGAAAAGATTTTAGAGGAGGAAGGAGCTCGCTTTTAAATATTATTCCAAGTTCTACTGGTGCAGCAAAAGCTGTTACAAAAGTAATCCCATCTCTAAATGGTAAACTAACTGGAATGGCATTTAGAATTCCAACTGCAAACGTTTCCGTTGTTGACCTTACAGTTAGGTTAAATAAGAAAACAAGCTATGAAGAAATTAAAAATTCAATGTTAGATGCATCTAAAAATGATCTTAATGGAATACTTGGTTATTGTGATGACCCAGTTGTTTCTCAAGACTTTATTGGAGATAAAAGAACTTCAATTTTTGATGCTAATGCAGGTATGGAACTAAACTCTAATTTCTTTAAAATAATTTCATGGTATGATAATGAGTGTGGCTATTCAAATAAGTTACTTGATTTATCTAAACATATCTTCTCAATATAAATTAAAATGATTTTAATAGTCGATAGTGGGTCTACTAAAACTGATTGGATAGCACTTGATAAAAACGGAGATGAGTTGTTCTCAACCCAAACTCTAGGACTAAATCCTCAGATGCTTTCTAATGAAATATTAAACGAGCGTATTAAAAATAACTTTGATATTTATAAAAACAGAAAAAATGTTGAAAAGCTATTTTTTTATGGAGCTGGTTGTGGAGTTGTTTCTACACAAAACAGAATTTTAAAAGTATTTAAATCAATTTTTACTAAAAGTGATTTTGATATTAAAGAAGATACCTATGCAGCGGTATACTCTGCTGTAGATGAAGGAACTCCCTCTATTGTTAATATTATTGGTACTGGTTCTAATTGCTCATACTATGACGGTAAAAATGTCATCCAAAAAGTTGACTCACTTGGTTATGTGCTGATGGATTATGCAAGCGGTAACTATTATGGTAAATATCTTATAAGAGCATATTATTTCAACAAAATGCCTGAAAATTTAAGAGATGAATTCGCTAAAAAATATGATTTATCACCTAACACTATTAAGAATAGGCTTTATAGGGAAGAAAATCCTAATACTTACTTAGCTAGTTTTGCTCGTTTTTTGATTGAAAATAAATCAGATGAATATTTTAAGGAAATAATTTTTAAGGGACTCGAGAGATTTATTGATTATCAAATACTCCAATATGATGATTTCAGTAAAGTTGATATTCATTATGTAGGATCTGTTGCTTTTTATCTTCAGGATGAGATTACAAGAATCGGAAAAAAATATAATCTTAAGACAGGCAGGTTTATCAAAAGACCTATTGATGGTCTTGTAGAATATCACAAAAGAAATATTCTTAAATAGTTAAGTTACAGCTATCATTGATATCTCCACATTAACATTCATAGGTAATGTTTTTACTGCTATCGTTTCTCTAGCAGGCTCCATTCCAGTTTCAAGGTAACTTCCATATACCTCATTTACATCTTTAAAATGACTCATGTCTGATAAAAAAATTGATGATTTTACAACATTCGTAAAGTCCATTTTTGCTTCAACTAAAATATTTTTTAAGTTTTTCATCACTTGGTGAGTCTCACCTTTAATTGAAGTATTTTTTAAAGTCATTGATATAGGGTCTAATGCAATTTGACCAGAAATAAATAACATATTATTTTTCAAGATAGCTTGATTATAAGGACCTATAGGAGCTGGTGAATTATTAGTATTAATTATTTTTTTCATTTATAATGTTCTATCAGGTTCAGATCTTTTCTCATACTTAAGATCACTTAAAAGTCCGGATTTAATTCCTATAAAGAAATTCCAAGATGCTCTTGGGCTAAATGGTACCCATGAAAAATCTAATCTCCAGCTATCAAGATCTCTATCAAATCTTAATTGAGTAAATGTAAAACCTTTTTGTTTAAAATCATATCCTGTTGAAATACCAACATTCCATTTAGGAGTTAATTCCAAATTTGAAGAAATCATTAAAGAATTAGTTGAGAAATCATTTTGCCCGGATCTATTATTATACGTAAGTGAATAAGCTAAATTAAGTGACCAGGGCATCTTATAAATGTAATCAGTTAAGTTAACTTCTTCATCTTCTTCATCCTCTTCTTGATATTGACTTG
>CACEKL010000031.1 GCA_902560025.1 uncultured Bacteroidota bacterium
TTTTTTTTACATCCTCAAGCCCAAAATGATCATTGTCTAAAATTTTTTGTGCTTTTTCTAGGTCAAAATTATCTTCCGAGTAGTTTTCCCATGGCAGATCAACTAGTAAGTCCAAGTAGTTTCTTTGTACGGAATATTCTGCAACCTGAGAGTTCATCCTCTTTAATTTAGATAACTCTTTTTCAAAATGATTTCTTGTTTCTTCACTCCAATTTTTATCTTTTGACTTATTTATCAATTCTTGAATATCTTCATGATATGAATTTTCCCCAAGCTCCTCTTGAATTGTTTTCATCTGCTGCTGCAAGTAATATTCTCTTTGCTGCTGATCTAAATCATTCCTTACTTTTGATTGTATATCGTTTTTTAGAGCGAGTTTTTCATATTCTACATTTAAGAACTTAAGACATTTCATAGCTCTATTCTGGATACTTGTACTTTCAAGTAGCTCCTGTTTATCTTTGACACTAATGTTCATGTTTGAGGAAACAAAATTTATCAAGAATGCAGAACTATGGATATTTTTAATTGCAAATGATGCCTCTGATGGGATATTAGGATTTTCTTTTATAATTTTTAATGCTATATCCTTTATAGCATCAATTGTTGCAGTGAATTTACTGTTTGATTTTTTTAATGCCTCATCAGAAACAGGATCAACAGTTGCTTGAATGTATGGGTCAGTTTTAACAATAGATTTAATCTTAAATCTTTTTTTTCCTTGTATGATAACTGTTGTGTTTCCATCAGGCATTTTTAAAACCCTTAATATTTTTGCTACAGTACCTACTCCATATATATTTTCTATGCCTGGGTTTTCATCATTAATATTTCTTTGAGCTACAACTCCGATTAATTTACTAGACTTATTAGCATCTTTAATAAGTTTTATGGATTTATCCCTACCTGCATTTATTGGGATAACTACACCAGGAAAAAGAACTGTATTTGTAAGAGGAAGTATTGGCAATACATCTGGTAAACTTTCTTTTTCAAGTGCCTCTTCATCTTCATTTGTCATTAATGGAATAAAATCAGATTCCTCACTAATATCATCAAATGACATTTTGTCTATATTATTAAAAATAATGCTCATTTAAAACTATTTATGGTCATTTTGTCATAAAATCCAGATATCATTTCATTTAATTGAATCTATAAAGTTCAGACAATAATTACACTTAAATAAAGACAAAAGCTATGCCAACTTACTTTTGTCAATTCTAGGAACTCTAATTAATAACAATGCTCCAACAAAAAAGAAAAACATAAAAATTAAAACTGAGAATCTAACTGAGCCTGTTAATTGAGCAGAAAAGGCATAAAATAGCAAACCAAAGAAAATACCTATTTTTTCAGTTACATCATAAAAACTAAAAAAAGATGTAGTATCCTTTGTTTCAGGTATAAACAGGGAAAAGGTAGCTCTAGCAACAGGTTGCGTACCCCCCATTAAGAGGCCAACAAGTCCTGCAATCATGTAAAATTGATTTGGAGTTTCAATATAATAGGCATAGAAACATACTAATGACCAAAGAAAGATTGCAAAAGTTAATACTATAATATTTCCAAATTTTTGAGCCAATTTTGTAAAACTATATGCTCCGCCAATTGCAACAATCTGAATAAGTAAAATGCTAATTATAAGACCAGCTGTTTGTTCACTAGCACTTGGCCACTGAATTTCAGTAACTCCAAAGTAAGATGCAATATAAAGTACAGTTTGCAGAGAAAATGAAAAAATGAAAAATGCTAACAAGAATCTTGTAAACCTTTTACTAGATCTAATAACCTCATAAACGCTCCTTAACTCCTTAAACCCATTCCAAATAATATTTTTTGGAATATTTATCTCCCTATTTCCTTTAGGTAAATGATAAAAAGAGTATTGACTAAAACCTAACCACCACAACCCTGTTAACGCAAAAGACATCTTCATGGCATTTTTATCAGAGTTAAACCCAAAATCTTCGTAGAAATAAATCATTACTAGATTTATCAAGAGAAGGATAACACTTCCTATATATCCCATTGTATATCCTCTAGCACTTACCATATTTGTTTGTTTGGGAAAAGTAATATCATTTAAATATGAATTGTAATAGACCAGACTACCCCAGAATCCAAGTAATGATAGGAAATATAGGAAAAGACTGAACTCTATATTTTCTAATTCAAACCAATATAGTCCGATACATGAAATAGAGCCCATGTAGACAAAAAACTTCATAAAAATTTTTTTATTACCTATATAATCCGCTATACCACTAAGCATAGGTGATATAAATGCAATTAAAAGGAAACAAATTCCTGAAAGAAAACTAATCAAGGTGTCTTTGTTTACTTCTACACTAAATATCATAATTGAACTGACATCAGAGAAAACATATGTAGAGTAATATATTGGAAAAATTGCTGAAGAAATAACCAACGAATAAACTGAATTTGCCCAGTCATATATTGTCCATGCACCAATCAATTTTTTACTTCCTTTTGGATGGTCGGTTTTTTTATTTAGCATAAATTTAAATGATTGACAAAGTAAGTAAATAAATTAAAAGATATATATATTTGTCAAAAAATATAGATGTACTTAAAATTACACTTATTTGGACTAGTTTTTTTTAGTTTTACACTATTAAACTGCCAAACACAATTAGATAAAGAAGAACCTAAAATAACCTATAAAGTGAATAAATCAGAAGAAGAGTGGAAAGAAGAGTTATCTCCTGAAGAATTTGAGATACTAAGAAATGCGGGTACTGAAAGACCCCATACGGGAATATATAATATGCATTTTGAAGATGGGGTTTATGTATGCAAGGGATGCGGACAACCTCTATTTAAAAGCGGAAGTAAGTTTATGTCCGATTGTGGCTGGCCAAGCTATGAAGGAGCAATTCCAGGTGCAATTGTCTACAAAAAAGATACAAGTTTAGGGATGATTAGAACTGAGATTTTATGTTCTAATTGTGGAGGGCATCAAGGTCATGTTTTTGACGATGGCCCAACCGCAACTGGCAAAAGATATTGTGTTAATTCTGCAAGTATAAATTTTATAAATAATAAAAGAAATGACTAAAAAATACGATTTAATTGTTCTAGGAAGTGGTCCAGGTGGATATGTTACTGCAATTAGGGCATCTCAACTAGGACTAAAGACTGCTATAGTCGAAAAAGAAAGTCTAGGTGGAGTTTGTTTAAATTGGGGGTGTATCCCAACCAAGGCTTTATTAAAGTCTGCACAAGTATTCGAATACTTAAAAAAAGCTGATTCATATGGATTAAAAGTTAAAGATTTTGATAAAGATTTTGACTCGGTTGTTAAAAGGTCAAGGAGCGTTGCTGATGGAATGAGTAAAGGAGTAAATTTTCTAATGAAGAAGAATAAGATTGATGTTATTAATGGTTATGGTAAAGTATCACCAAACAAAAAGGTTTCAGTTGAAAATGATGGTGAAGTACAAGAATTTGAATCTTCAAATATCATTATAGCTACAGGAGGTAGATCAAGAGTAATTGATTCTATCCCTCAAGATGGTAAAAAAATCATTGGTTATAGAGAAGCTATGACACTTCCAAAACAACCTAAAAAAATAATAATTGTTGGATCAGGTGCAATTGGAATTGAATTTGCATATTTCTATAATTCTATGGGTACTGAGGTGAAAATAATTGAATATTTGGACAGAGTCCTGCCTGTTGAAGACAAAGATATTTCAA
>CACEKL010000032.1 GCA_902560025.1 uncultured Bacteroidota bacterium
TTTTCATTTCTAATTTGGAATCTTTTAACCACATGGTGGATTGTATACACAACTTTACCTGGTGCAATTTTTGCTAATGTTGTAAACTCATCATTTTATTCAATTATCTTCTTATTATACAGCAGAGTAAAGAGGAAAATTGACTTCAGAGCAGGATTTTTGTTCCTAATAACTTTTTGGATTTCTTTTGAAAAATTTCATTTAAACTGGGAATTTTCTTGGCCTTGGCTCAATTTAGGTAATGTATTCTCTGAAAGAATAAACTGGATTCAATGGTATGAATTCACAGGAAGTTTTGGAGGAAGTCTTTGGGTATTATGCTCTAATATTTTTCTTTTTAGTCTCATAAAAAGTTTTCACGAATTTGATGATAAAAGAAGATTCTATATAAGATTATTTGCAAGATCGGTTTTGATATTTGTTCCAATCTTAATTTCATTTATAGTTAAACCTTCTGTTAAATTAGGTGAAGAGTTCAAAGTCTTGCTAACTCAACCACGAATAGACCCATGGGCTGCAAAATATGGCAATTCATCAACAAATATTGATTACTTTGAGACATTTAAAGAGCTTACATTTAATGAATTAAAATCAGATCAATATGACTTTGTTATAGCACCTGAAACATACTTTTCCGAAGGTTATGGCGAGAATGTAGAATATTTCGAGTATACCAAACTTCATGATAGTCTCAGTAATTTTCTTAATGAATTTAAGAACACAAATCTTATCTCTGGTATTCAATTTTTTGAATTATATCAAGGTGAAAAGAATAAGCCATCAAAAACAGCAAATTTTGTTAGAGATAACCTATGGGTAGATTACTATAATTCATCAATAAACTTTTCTGCAGATCAAGGATTTGAATACAATCATAAAACTAAATTAGTTGTTGGTAGTGAATATATGCCTCTTAAATCTTTTCTTGAGCCACTCCTTGGAAATGTAATGATTGATCTAGGTGGTACTACTGTTTCAAAAGGTGTCCAACATCCATCAGATAGAAAATTATTTAAACATTCAAATAAAGATTTAAAAACTGTACCTATAGTTTGCTATGAAACTATTTATGGAGAGTATGTTGCTAACTATGTTGATTTGGGTGCAAATTTTATTACTATAATAACTAATGATGCTTGGTGGTTTGATTCACCTGGGCATAGACATCTTGTAAGTTATGCTAGATTAAGAGCTATAGAAAATAGGAGATATGTTGTTAGAAGTGCAAATTCTGGTGTTTCTACAATAATTAATGAGGTTGGGGAATATAAAGCTAAGTTACCATTTGATGATAAAGGCACATTATCAGGAAAAGCATACACAATTGATAAAAGAACTTTTTACAGTAAAAATGGGGATTACATTGCAAGGATTAGTATTCTAATTTCAATTTTACTTCTACTTATTTCATTTTCTAAGCTAAAAAAATAATTTTTGCTTGGAATATTGAAGTTTTAATATATTTTTGAAAAAAAATTTACATGTATTGGACATTAGAACTAGCTTCCTACTTAAGTGATGCTCCTTGGCCAGCCTCAAAGGATGAACTTATTGACTTTTCAATTAGAACTGGTGCTCCTCTAGAAGTAGTTGAGAATCTTCAGTCCCTTGAGGATGAAGGTGATGTCTACGAATCCATAGAAGAAATTTGGCCAGACTATCCCACAGAAGAAGATTACCTCTGGAATGAAGATGAGTATTAATCTTATTTAATTATTATTGGTTATTTTTTTGATAAATTTGAAAAAAAATTGGCATGTCCATAGTTAACTCACTTTTAAAGGTTTTTCTTGGTGACAAATCAGGTAAAGATCTTAAAAAGCTTACTCCGCTTGTTGATGAGATAAATAAACATTTCATTGGAATGTCATCTTTATCAAATGATGAGCTAAGAGGAAAAACTTATAATTTCAAGAAGATTATATCTGATAAAACTTTTGAATTAGCTTCTTCACTAAAGAAATTAAATGATTCAATAACTAATGAATCCTCAAACATTGAAAAAGAAAAACTATTTAGTGAGGTAGAAATAGTTGAAAAGGATCTATCAGAAACAAAGGCTCAAATTCTTGATGAAATATTACCTGAAGCATTTGCTGTAGTTAAGGAAACCGCGAGGAGATTTTATGAGAATGAATCTGTAAAAGTTTCTGCTTCAGAATTTGATAAAGAGATAGGTTCGAAAAAATCATACGTTACTATAGATGGCGATAGTGCTATATGGAAGAATTCATGGGATGCTGCGGGTAAGAATGTATTATGGGATATGATTCATTATGATGTTCAGCTAATTGGTGGTATTGTTCTTCATCAAGGTAAAATTGGTGAAATGCAAACAGGTGAGGGTAAAACACTTGTCTCTACTTTACCAATATATCTTAATGCTTTAACAGGGGATGGAGTTCATCTTGTAACCGTAAATGATTATCTAGCTAAAAGAGATAGTGCATGGATGGGTCCAATATTTGAGTTTCATGGACTAAGAGTCGACTGTATAGATCATCATAAACCTAATTCACCAGAAAGAAGGAGAGCATACAATGCAGATATTACATATGGAACAAATAATGAATTTGGATTTGATTATTTAAGAGATAACATGTCTCACTCTTTAGATGATATTGTTCAAAGAAAGCATAATTACGCTATTATTGATGAGGTAGACTCTGTATTAATTGACGATGCTAGAACTCCTTTAATAATTTCAGGTCCAACCAAAGATGGTGACAGACATGAATTTGATAACCTTAAGCCTAAAATTCAAAATCTTGTTTCTCTTCAAAAAACATATCTATCAACCACATTAGCAGAAGCAAAATCCTTAATTAATAATTCTGATAATGAAAAAGGTGGATTCTTTCTTTATAGAGTATTCAGAGGATTACCAAAGAATAAGCCTCTAATAAAATTTTTGAGCGAGGAGGGTGTGAAGCAAATTCTTCAAAAAACAGAGAATTTTTACATGCAGGATAACAATAGAGAGATGCACCAGATTGACCAGGAACTATATTTTACAATAGATGAAAAAAATAACCAAATTGAATTAACTGAAAAGGGTATAGAAACATTATCAAAAGACCTTGATGATAAGGACTTCTTTATAATGCCAAACATAGCGTCTGATATTGCAGTTATTGAGAACAAAGGTCTTACACCTGAAGAAGAAGCTAAGGAAAAGAATGATCTTTTTAATGAATTTAACGTCAAAAGTGAAAGAATTCATACTATAAACCAGCTACTAAAGGCATTTACTCTTTTTGAAAAGGATGTTGAATATGTTGTAGTTGAGAATAAGGTTATGATCGTTGATGAACAGACAGGAAGGATTATGGATGGTAGAAGATATTCTGATGGGCTTCACCAAGCAATAGAAGCTAAGGAAAATGTGAAGATTGAGGCAGCAACTCAAACTTTTGCTACCATTACTTTACAAAATTATTTTAGACTATACTCTAAATTATCTGGTATGACTGGTACAGCTGTTACCGAGGCAGGTGAATTTTGGGAAATTTATAAGCTTGATGTAACGGAGATTCCAACAAATAGACCAATAGCAAGAAAAGATCAGGATGACTTGATATACAAATCTAAGAGAGAAAAATATAACGCTATTATAGATGAAGTAATTAATCTTAGGAATCAAAAAAGACCTGTACTAATAGGTACTACTTCAGTAGAAATTTCTGAGTT
>CACEKL010000033.1 GCA_902560025.1 uncultured Bacteroidota bacterium
AAATGAAATTGATAAAGCTAGCCTTGACACAGAGAGTCAAGTAGATTGGACATTGATTTGGGCTGAAATGAATGGTTTTGAATTTAACTATAACATATTAAAGCCATGGGAAAGAGATCCAGCTTTCTATAAATCATTATGGATGAACAGGAGTGATGTTCCAGCACATGAGGGTCCAACTCATCATATGGTTGTAGAGGTTTGGCAATATGATTTTCCACTTTCAAGACAACAATCAAAAAAGCTGACTAATGAACTTAGTATAATACCTGAATTTAATGAACAAGCAAAAACTAATTTAACAGGAAATGCAAGGGACCTTTGGATTGCAGGAATAAGAGATATAGATACCCAAGTCATAAATCTTGAATTATTAAAGAACTTCCCTGGTGTAAAAGAACACAAAGATCTTATTCTAATTATAGATGAAAGTATTAGCTCAACTAAAAGTTTATCTAAATGGTTAAAGGATGAATCAAAAAATAAAACAGGCCCATCAGGTATTGGAAAAGATAATTATACATGGTACCAAAAGAATGTTCATCTTGTCCCTCTTTCATGGGATGATGAGGTTATGTTATTAAAAAGAGAACTTGCAAGGGCATGGTCTTCTCTTAAGTTAGAAGAACATAAAAACAGAAATTTACCTAAACTTACCTCAGCATCTAATCAGGAAGAATATATGAAGAAAGCTCAAGATGCATCAAAAGATTTAATTGAATTTCTTGATAAACAACAAGTTATAAATGTTAAAGATTATTATAAAGATGCTCTTGATGAAAGATTGGGTAAGTTTATTCCAGAGGATACAAGAAACTTTTTCTGGATAACTGCACATTTAGATCCAAAACCACTTTACTCTCATTTTTTTCACTGGTTTGAGTTAGCTGAAATGGATTTAAACCCTAATAAAAATATAATAAGAAAAGATGCAGTACTATATAACATTTTTGATAGTCGAAATGAAGGAGTTGCCACATCTGTTGAGGAAATGTTTATGCAAGCTGGATTATATGAGTCTAATCCAAGGTCAAAAGAAATTGTATATATTTTAATTGCTCAAAGAGCTGCTAGAGGTCTAGGTTCTTTATATGCTCATGCAAATTTAATGACAATGGAAGAAGCGGGTAAGATACACTCAGAATATACTCCTAGAGGATGGATGAAAACTGAAAAAGAGTTACTAATATTTGAACAACATTTATATCTCAGACAACCGGGATATGGAACTAGTTACATTACAGGTAAATATTTATTTGAAAACGCTCTTGCAGAATATTCAAGAATAAATGAAAAAGATCCAAATTCTAATCTTAAAAATTTTTTTAAAAATCTAATAGACATAGGTAATATACCAATGACACTATTTCATTGGGAACTCAATAATGATCCTTCAGTTCTTAATGATATAATACCTAGAATAATTGATTAGGGTTTAAGCGTTTGCTAATTGAACCATGAAATAAACCTTTGCAAACATAACTATTAGAAATATCACGAATAAGACTTCAGGATAGTATTCTTTGGGGATTTTTTTATACTTAAACACAATGCAAATGTAGATTTTAGTTTAATATTAAAATCCAAAATTTTTGTTAATTATATCACTTAAAGTTTATAAATAAGTCTATATGAATAAGTTTGTTATATGAACAGGTACGGACAAATTAGAGATTTATTATTAGGAGACTTAACATCATCCATTTTCGTCTTTGGAGTTATAGTAACTATACTTGTTTTAATTTCATTAATTTTATCTAATAAAGAAAAAATAAATTACGATAAAGATTATTATGATCGTCACGGTTCTCTACCTAAATAAACATTTATGAAAAATCTAATTATTATATTATCAATACTATTTTCTTCAGCTACTTATTCTCAATTTCATATTGGTGCCTCAGGAGCAATGGATGTTGAAAATGATATCGCTAAGTTAGGAGTGGGTATCAATTACATGGTGCTACCAAAAGTTACATTGGGTGCTGGTTTAATGATAACACCATTTGAAACAGATGGTGACTATGAATTAATGTATAACATAAAATACAAATTAGGAAGATTTAACATTGCAGTTGGTTTAATGGACATGAAAATGCAAAGTGAATCTGAAATGTCAATGAATATGGGTATGAATATGGATATGGATATGGACATGGATGGAACTGAACCATATTTTGGTATTGATTACAAGCTTTTCAAAAATAAAAATCTCAAAGTTTTCTACAACCAATCAGAAATGATGAAAACTATAGGTATAATGACTCCAATACTTAACATTGGTAAAAAGCATATGGATCACAATATGATGGATCATAGTAAGATGAATCATGATAATCCAATTAGTCAACTAGAGAAAACCATTTGTGAGAACCAAACTGATTGTTAGGAATTGGCCTTTGATTTTTAAGATACCACTCTAGCCCAAGTAAAACAGATTTTAAATATTTTTTTAGTCCAGGCCTAATGAAGATTAGATATGCAAATAGGTATATGATGATATTTTTATCACCATATATATGAGGATAAACAGTAATTCTTAAGTTTGAGGTTTTATCACCCTTTAATTCCCATATAACTTTCGATTTTTTCCCATTTTTTGTCCCAATATTTAACTTAAACCCAACACCTTCATTCCATTCAAAAAAATCTCGATAAAGTATAACACCATTTAAATACTCTAAAGAATCTTTCTTGCTTTTATCATTCCATAATTGAGCATTGTTTTTTTTACAGAATGGGTGAAAAAGATTCAAATGTTCTTTTTCTCTAAGTACAGACCAGACTGCTTTTTTGTCAAAATTTAAATCAATACTATAACTGATAGGTAAAATCATTTAATATATTTGAGATTCCAATTAATAAAATTATGAGAAAATTACTAACACTTCTAATTTCAACGATATTTATAACATGTCAAACTTCGAACACAAACAATTTATGGCCTAATATTGAACCTTTACCTCTTAATGAAGATATTGAAAAACAAATTGATGAAATTCTTCCTAAGCTTACTTTAGAGCAAAAAGTAGGTCAAGTTATTCAAGGTGATAGTGATTCGGTAACTCCCGAAGATGTTAAAAAGTATAGACTTGGATCTGTTCTTAGTGGAGGTAACTCTGCTCCAGGGCCTTTGCCTTATGCTGAAACAAAATCTTGGCTTGAAATGGCTGATAAATATTTTATGGCATCACTAGAAGATGATGATGTTGAAATAGCTATTCCAATTATTTGGGGAATAGATGCAGTACATGGACATGCAAATTTAAAAGGTGCTATAATTTTCCCACACAATATAGGCTTGGGCGCTACTAATAATCCAGATCTTATTGAAAAAATAGCAGAGATTACTGCCTATGAACTAACTGTTTCGGGACATGATTGGACATTTGCTCCAACACTTGCTGTTCCTAAAGATATAAGGTGGGGAAGAAGCTATGAAGGCTTTTCTGAGGATCCAAATATTGTAAAATCATATGGCGATAGAATTGTAATAGGTCTTCAAGGCCAGTTTGGTTCTAAAGAATTTATGGGTGATGGAAAAGTTATTTCTAGTGCTAAACATTTTCTAGCAGATGGAGCAA
>CACEKL010000034.1 GCA_902560025.1 uncultured Bacteroidota bacterium
TTAATCTTGATGTTGACCAGGTTTGAAATTTTGCATAGTCTGCCCCACATTTACTAGCTGCTATTATAAATTTTTTTGCTAGCTCTATGTCTCCACAATGGTTCCAACCTATTTCTGCAATTACTTTTGTCATAATTTTAGTTTTTTTTGTTTTTTTTTAATTTAATAATATTTAAAGTTTAAAACTAGTATAGTTCAATATTTTGGAATTTTGAACCTAACTGATTAGCATATCTAGAAAGCGAAGTTTGAGGACCTATAATTAATTTTTCTTCATGTAACATTTCAAGCTCTAAAATAACGTCACTATCACATAATCTAAATTTATTTTTTGTTATTTCATAGAACAGCTTTTTAAAATCATTAAATATTTTTAAGTTCATCGTAAATGATGGATGTGGTTTAACGATTGCATCATCTGGAAGTTTAGAAATAAGCTTTTTAATCATCTTCCCCCATTCATTTCTATTTAATCTTCTTGATGCGCATGTTAGACCTATTACTTTAAACCCATTTAGTTTAGGACGATAAATATTTTTCAATTCATGAAAATTAGATAATATGATTTTTTTTGAATTTCTTATAAGAGGGAAAATTTCTGCATTTATTCCAATAAAATTATTTGCATCATTTCTATAATAATAGTGAGCATACTCATCAATATCACTTAATCTATTCTTCCAATTTTTTTTAAACCTATCAAAAAAACTTAATTTGTTAGGATCAAATAAAGGGATTTGCATGTAGGTATGCTGGCCCATTTCAATATAATTGTGTCCCATACAATTTTTTGAGCTTAATACTTTTTCTGCTTCTCTGCTAGCCCACTCAACATATAAAATAAATCTTTTGTTATTATCTAATTCTTTTAGTATTCTTTTACCTGCTAAACTAGTCCACAATAATTTGTCAAAATAAGAATCAAACTTATTTGCTATAACTTTAAAAGGCTCTTTTTGAATTAAAGATGTATCTATATCTCTGAAGGATATTATCCTCACTTTATCTAAACTAATCTTAAAATTATCAACAATTAATTTTGCTATAATCAATGAAGTTTGATTACTTATAAAAAACACATGATCCCATGAATTTTTTTTTGCTTGAGTTATCAAGGACTCATTAAAAATATTCTCTATATCATCCATTTTTAAATAGTTTTAACATGATATTATACACAGATTCAAACTGAAAATCTAAAAAATCTTTATTATCATATTCTACATAATTATTTCTCTGACTCTGATTTTGAAATCCTAAAAAAGCATACTTTTCTTTTTGTTTTTTAAAAAAATCTAGGATAGTGCTAGGTGGTTGAATCTCTTTACTTATAATTTCATTGTATTCTAATTTTTCAGAAAAAGGAGTAATATTAGGACATCCATTATACCATGTTGAACCAAAGCTTATTCCTCTAATACCCAGGAACGCTGCTTCAAGAAGAACAGTACCTGATATACTCACTACAAATTTTGAATTTTTAATTAGATCTATGGAATTATAGTTATCATAAACAATAGATGTATTTTGAATATTTTTAATTAGATTATAAAATAAAGGGCTTCTCCCTCTTGATCCCCGCGAAGACATTAAGAATTGTGATGGGTGCTCTTTCACTATTATTTTTACTTTATTAGGAATAAATTTTCTAATAGTTTGAAGAGTTAAAAACTGATCTTGAAAATAACCCCCATCAGGATTTGTTGTTCTTTCTGGCTCAAAATGTAAAGGAAAATAAATGTAGTCTGAATCTAAGTTGATTGTATCTTTTTTTGAACTGAGTTCTTTGAATAAATTTCTTTTTCTTTTCCATTGAATAAAATTTCTCAATATTAAGCCAAGTCTGTATGGGTTAATAGGATTATATTTTCTTTTTAGTATCATTCCAAAATTATGTTTGAAGTCTCTAAAAATCTCTAAATATCCTCTACTTAGAAATACTCTAATTTTATTAATTGGTATAGAGTTTTTTCTTTGTCTTTTCATATAAACCATTTCAAAACCTGAGGGTTTGATAAGATTTCTAAAATAATTTTCAAACTCATTGTCAATTATTTTATCATATTTTCCAAAATTAGATCTATCTTTTTCAACTAATGAATTTGTCATCATGTTTTCTAAAACTAGTAGAGGCATTAAATTCCAGTTATTAAATTTAAAGCACTTAATATTTAAGAATTTACAGATTTCAAATATTATATATTTGGGGTAATCGTGAGGAGCCTCAGCTGCGATTAAAAATTCGGGTTTAGTTTCATATATTTTTTTTAAGTAAAAAATTAAAAGTTTATGAAAGAAAACTTCTCTATCTATTCTTGAGAATTGACCATATAAATCAAGTCTATCCATCATCTTCAAGGAAATATCTTTGGCTCTTATATAATTTTCTGACTTAAAGAAATCAGAATATTCATTTGAATAATTAATACCATTAATCTCATAATTTCTATGTCTATGAGTCAAGTCCATTAATACAGCATCTCCAAAAATTTCTTTTGCACCTTTGTATAATCTATCGTCACCAATCCATATAACAGGTTCAGCTATTTTATTTTCATATAAGCTTTTGGCCACATCTAATAGATGAGACTGATTAGTAACAAAGAATATATACTTTATCATTTGTTTTTTTTACTTATTAACCAACTTCCAATTAACAGATGATGTAACCCACATCTTAAAAAAGTATCGATTGCATCTTCTGGTGTGCAAACTATTGCCTCTCCATGAATATTAAATGAAGTATTCATTAATGCGCCAACTCCTGTTATTTCCTCGAAACATTTAATTAAGTCATGATACTCTGGATTGTCAGCACTATGAACGATTTGAGGTCTTGCGGTTCTATCAAATGGGTGAAGACCCGCTGGAATATGTTCTTTAGCAAGAGACGTTGAATCAAACCCCACAGCCATGTATCTTGCCTCGATACCTTTTGGATTTATAATATAGTCCTTTTCTCTTTCAGCTAAAATACTTGGAGCAAATGGCATCCAGAAGTCTCTCATTTTAACAAGTTTATTAATATGATGTAATACGTCGGGTCTTCTTGGGTCAGCAAGAATAGATCTATTACCAAGTGCTCGAGCACCAAACTCCATTCTACCTGTCCCAAATCTTGCAATTACATCCCCATCAGAAATTAGTTTAGCGGCAATTTTATTTGTTGCTTTTTGAATTTTATAATCT
>CACEKL010000035.1 GCA_902560025.1 uncultured Bacteroidota bacterium
ATCTATTGAAAGTTCAGAGGCACCTGTTAATTCATTTATAAAAAGAACATTACTCCAAGTTTTACCACCATTAATTGATTTATATATACCTCTATCTTTTGTTGGCCCATTAACGGCTCCTTGAGCAGCGACAAAAACTATGTTTGGATTATCTGGGTGAATTATAATTCTTGAAATTTGTTGAGTATCTTTCAAACCCATATGCTCCCATGTTTTTCCTGCATCAGTTGACTTATATACCCCATCACCATAGGAAGTCATTACTCCTCTTGGAGCATGCTCTCCCATACCAACGTAAATTATTCTACTATCACTATCAGCAACTGCAATTGCTCCAACTGAAGACGTTTTGAAGTAATCGTCTGAAATGTTAAACCAATTAACACCAGCATTAGTTGTTTTCCATAAACCTCCTCCTACAGTCCCCATATAGTATGTAAGTGGATCCCCTATAACCCCAACTGATGATACTGATCTACCACCACGAAAAGGTCCTATATTTCTATATTTTACCTCATCAAGTTTTTCCTCTAAGTTTTGAGAGTAGGAAAGGGGTGAAATTATTATTAAAGCAAAAAGTAATCTTAAATTCTTCATCAATTTGATAGTTTATAGTTAGATCTACTAAGTTACATCCAATTTTGAAAAATTCAGATATATTTACAAAAATTAAGTGATGAGAAGTCAAGTAATCCAAAGAGATTCTAAATTCATTGGAGATGAACTTATTGAAAAATTTATTTCACAAGATAAAAAGGTGTTGAAATATATCGATTCCTTTTACAGTAATGAGAGCGTAAAAAAACACTCAGAAAATAAAAGTAAAAACTTCACTAAAGAACAAAGACAAATTTTGGTCAAATCACTAAAAAGTCAATATTCTAATATTGATATTTCAAAAAAAACTTCTGAAAACATAAGCTCTCTTTCAGAATCTAACACTTTTTGTATTACCACTGGTCACCAGCTTAATTTATTTACCGGTCCATTAATGGTGATCTTTAAAATTGCTCAAGTAATTAGTATCAGCAATCAGTTAAACTTAGATTCTAAAAACTTTAAATATGTTCCAGTTCTTTGGATAGCTTCTGAAGATCATGATTTTGAAGAAATTTCAGAGGTTAACCTAAATCAAAAAAACATTAAATGGGAAATCAATTCAAATAATTTGCCTGTTGGTGAAATTGAGATTAATAACTTCAAGAATGTGTTGCAAGATTATAAGGACTCAATAATTGATTATGATTTTAAAGAAAAAATTAAAGAAATTATTGATTCTTCCTATAAAGAGGGAGATACCTTATCTATCTCAACTATAAAATTTATAAATTCTTTATTCTCAGAACATGGATTAATAATAATTGATGCTAATAAAAAGGATTTAAAGTCATTATTTATAGATCAATTAAAAAATGAAATAGATAATTTTTCATGTAAAGAGAATACAACTTCTCAAATATCTGAACTTAAAAAAGACTTTGAATCATATAAGATCCAGGTTAACCCATCTGATATTAATTTTTTTAAACTTACTGATAAAGGAAGAAAAAGGATTAGATATGATAAAAAGTTATTCAATGTAGATGATGAGAATTCTTACAATAAAGATGAGATACTGAATTTAATTGATAGAAGTCCAGAGTTATTCTCTCCAAATGTAATTATGAGGCCTTTGTATCAGGAAATTGTATTGCCTAATGTCTGTTATGTTGGAGGTCCAAATGAATTGAGATATTGGATGCAGTTAAAAACTTATTTTGATGACAACAAAGTTCAATTTCCAATTCTTAAATTAAGGAATAGTGCATATATAATTGATTCTAAGACTTCAAAAAAAATTAAAAACTCTGGAATTGAAATCAAGTATTTTATAGGAGAACTAAATGAGCTAGTAAATTACAAAATAGAGAATACCTCTAGTTTGAAGCTTAACTTTGATTCTTTAAGATCAAATTTATCATCACAATTTGATGAGTTAAGAAAGGTTTCACTTGAAACAGACAAGTCATTTATTGGTGCCCTTAATGCTCAAGAAAAAAAACAAAAAAAGGGAATTGATGATCTTGAAAAAAAACTTAAAAAAGCTGAAAAGAAAAATCATGAAGCTGAAATAGAATCAATAAGGTCTATTTACAATTATCTTAACCCTAGTAATATTAATCAAGAGAGATACTTAAATTTTGGAAATTTCTACTCATGTAAGGGGCCTTCATTCATAAATTACATAGTTGAGAAAATCTCAATAATGGACGATAAAATATTAATAATAGATCTTGAAGATTAATTTATAATTGTATTTTTGTCCATGCAAAATAAAGTCTTAATTGTTGATTTTGGCTCTCAGTATACTCAATTAATTGCAAGAAGAATTAGAGAGCTTTTTATTTACTGTGAGATTTCACCATTTAACAACCTTCCTGAAGATTTAAACCAATATAAGGCCATTGTCCTTTCTGGTTCTCCTTTTTCAGTTAATCAAGAAAATGCTCCTGAAATTAATCTTAAAAGTATTTTAGGTAATAAACCTGTAATCGCAATTTGTTACGGAGCACAACTAATTGCAAAAACCCTTAATGGAAAAGTTGAGAACTCAAACTCAAGAGAATATGGAAGAGCTAATCTGTCATTTATTGAAAAAGATTGTAAGCTTTTCAATAACATAAAAATTAATAATCAAGTATGGATGAGTCATGGAGATACAATTACAGTTTTACCCGATGGTGCAACAGTTATTGCTAGTACAGACTCTGTAAAAAATGCTGCTTACTCAATCGACTCTCTTAATTTATATGCTCTACAATTTCATCCTGAGGTTTTTCATACAGATAATGGTCTAAAAATATTTGAAAACTTTTTCATAGAGGAATTAAAATTTATTAAAGAGTGGAATCCTGAATCTTTTATTGACAGGACAGTTAAAGAGTTGAAATCTGAAGTATTAGATGAAAAAGTAATTTTAGGACTCTCAGGTGGAGTAGACTCTAGTGTAGCTGCTGTTCTACTTGATAGAGCAATAGGTAAGAATTTACATTGCATTTTTGTAAATAATGGTCTTTTAAGAAAAAATGAATATGATGAAGTATTAGATCAATATATTGGAATGGGC
>CACEKL010000036.1 GCA_902560025.1 uncultured Bacteroidota bacterium
CTGAAAATAAAAGAATCAATAGAATTGAAAAGTTTATTGATAATAATAAATGTTTTATTGCTGGAAGTGTCTGGAGTAGAGATATAAAAATTATAAAAGAATCTATAAGAAACAGTAATATTAAATCTATTGTTGCACCTCATGAAGTATCTCAAAAACAAATAAATGAGTTAGAGAATATTTTTGGAAATTCTTGTGTCAAACTATCATGCCTTAAAGAAGAAGAAGACTTTCAAAAAAAGGTTTTAATTGTTGACTCAATTGGTCAACTTAGGTACATGTATAAATATGCAAACTTTTGTTATGTAGGCGGAGGTTTTTCAAAAAATAGTCTTCATAATATTCTAGAGCCTTCTGTTTTTTCTTGTCCAGTTATAATAGGAAATTTATATTATGGATTTAAAGAGGCTGAAGATTTAATTGAATTGGGTGGAGTATTATCAATCAAAAATTCTATTGAATTTTCACAAGTATTTAGTGAGCTGTGTCTTGGAGAAGAAAAAGAAAAAAAATTAGGTAAAATCAATTTAGACTATGTATACGAAAATGAAAAAAACAACAGAAAAGTTATTGATTCCATAATAAAAACTTTACAATAATCTACTATATAAATTTATATTTGCATTATGATTAAAAAAACCCTACTTCTTTTATTTACTTTATGTTTTTTTACAGCCCAAAGTCAAAGCTCAAAAAAACCAAATATTATAATGATGATTGGAGATGGCATGGGACTCTCCCAAATTTCATCTGGAATGTACTCTAATAATAATTATACATCTTTGGAGAGATCCAAATATGTAGGGTTGATTAAGACTCACTCATCAAACAGATTAATTACTGATTCGGCTGCAGCTGGAACTGCAATGTCATCTGGAGTAAAAACAAAAAATACAGTGGTTGGAATGGATGATAATTATAAACCAGTAAAAAATATCCTGGAAATTTGCAAAGATTTAGGTTACTCAACTGGAATTGTAGTCACCTCTACTATAGTTCATGCAACTCCTGCGTCATACTATTCAAAAGTTAAAAGTAGATATCAATATGAAGACATATCAAGTCAACTCGCTCAAAGTGACATAAATTTTTTTGTTGGAGGCGGTGAAAAATATTTTAATGATAGATCAGATAATAGAAATTTATTCACTGAGATGGAAGACTATTTTTTTGCCACTAGCATAGAAACATATAAGAATAGTAATTCTGATAAAATTGGATATTTAACCAGTTACGATGACCCTACAGAAAAACATAAAGGTAGAGAGCCATCTTTACCAAACTTAGTTGAAGCTACAATTAAAAAGTTAGAAAATTTAGATAAGCCATTTTTTCTTCTTATCGAAGGGGCTCAGATAGATTGGGCGTCACATGATAATGATCCAGAGCACATGATAAGTGAAATGATTGAATTTGATAATACAATTAAAAAAGTTTTTGATTTTATCGAAAATGATAGCAATACTCTTGTTGTCATAACTGCTGATCATGAAACTGGAGGGGTTGCAATTACAGGAGGTGATTTATTAAAATCCAAGGTTAAAAATAAATATGTATCTGGAAGTCATACTGCTACCATGGTTCCAGTTTTTAGCTCTGGGTATAAGGCCCACAACTTTAAGGGTGTTTATGATAATACTGAAATTTTTAATAAATTGTTTGAAATAGTTAATCAATGAAAAAATTTCTATTTGCAATTATTTTTTTAGCTCTTTCTTGCACAAATAATACTTATGATGTTGATGTATTAATTACTGGTGGGACTATTCATGATGGGTCAGGTAAAAAAGGTTTTGTCGGAAATATTGCAGTTAAAAATGATACTATTTTTTATGTTGGCAAAAAACAGAATTTCATCGCAAAAGATACAATAGATGCTTCTAATAAAATTATTTCACCTGGTTTTGTAAATATGCTTAGTTGGGGATATAATACTTTAATGCAAGATGGAAGATCTCTTAGTGACCTAAAACAGGGTGTTACCCTTGAGGTTTTTGGAGAAGGTACATCTCCTGGTCCAAGAGGATCCATAGAAAATAATAATTTTGTCGGATTTGGAGAAGCCATGGAAGAGCTTGAAAAAAGTGGAGTTTCAACAAATATTGCCTCATATCTAGGTGCTGCAACAGTAAGAATTCAAGAAATTGGTTTTGCAAATAGAAAGGCTACATTGGATGAAATGGATTCAATGAAAAATATTGTAAGAATTGCTATGGAAGAAGGAGCAATGGGTATCGGATCATCATTAATATACGCTCCTGGAGATTATGCTGATACAGACGAGTTAGTTGAATTATCAAAAATTGCATCATCTTATGGTGGTAGTTATATATCTCACATGAGAAATGAAGATTCAAGAGTTTTAGAGGCAGTAGATGAATTGCTTGAGATTGCTGAAAGAGCAAGCATTCCCTCTCAGATATATCACCTTAAAGCTTCAAGAAAACCAAATTGGCATCTATTAGACTCAGTAATAAAAAAGGTTGAAAAAGCAAGAGAAAGTGGTCTGAAAATAACTGCAGATATGTATACATACCCAGCATCATCAACTGGGTTAACTGGAGTTATTCCTACCTGGGTTCAGGAAGGAGGAAGGCAAGCATGGATTAACCGAATGAAGAGGCCAGATATAAGAGAAAGGCTTTTTAAGGATATAAAAAAAGAACTTTCAGAACAGCCACCCGAAGATATTTTAATGGTAGGATTTAACAAACAGTCTATGTCTAATAAGTATAGAGGTATGACCATTGCTGAGGCTGCAGAACTTAGAGGTGAGACTCCTGAAGAAGCAATTGTAAATCTTATAATTGAGGATGGAAGCAGAATACAGTGTATTTATTTTAGCATGTCAGAAGATAATGTCAGAAAAAAAATAATGCTTCCATGGGTTTCATTTGATTCAGATGCAGGTTCTTATTCAGATATATCAAAAGATTTTATAACTCATCCAAGAGCTTTTGGAAGTTTTGCAAGAGTTTTAGGGAAATAT
>CACEKL010000037.1 GCA_902560025.1 uncultured Bacteroidota bacterium
GGATACTAAAGATATAACTATGATTTTGGGATACAATTTCATTTTATTTTTTCTTTAAAAATAACATATTAAAATTTTAATAATTATATTTTAACTATAGTTTAACTAGAACAAGATGAAAATTAGACTTAGAGCTCTAGAACCTTCTGATCTTGAAATGATGTATGATACAGAAAATGATAAATCCTTGTGGGTTTACTCAAATACTTCTTCACCCTTTTCAAAACATACTTTAAAAAAATTTATTGAAAATTCTCATCTTGATATTATTGAGCACAAACAGGTTAGACTTGTAATTTTTGATGAATCTAATTCTTATGGCTTCATAGATCTTTTCGATTATGACCACATTAGCAGACGGGCTGGAGTTGGAATTATTATATTTGAGAAGTTTAGATCTAAAGGTATAGGTTCTATGTCTTTAAAATTAATTGAAGAACATGTTTCTAACCATGTACCAATGCACCAATTATATGCAAATATTTCTTCAAATAACGTTGAGAGCATTTCATTATTTAAAAAAAATGGCTACAATGAGGTTGGTTTAAAAAAAGACTGGGTATTTTACAATAATAAATTTAATGATGAGCTTTTGTTCCAAAAAATTTTAAATAAATGAAGTTTTTAAAAATTTTAATACCGATATCAATCTTGTCTTTAATATTTGTTATTGATTACTATAATAAATATTATAAGCCTAACACATCATTCGAAGACGAAAATATATTTCTATATGTGATGGAGGATGATAGTATAGCTTTTAAGGATTCAATATCAAAATATATCAAATCTGAAAAAACTTTTTATAAAGTTGCAGAAAGACTTGAATATCTTCAGAATAAAAAAACAGGAAGATTTAAAATAGCTAAGGACATTGGAAACAATGATATTGTTAATTCCTTGAAATTTAATAATACTCCTATTAATGTTACATTTAACAATCAAGAAAGAGTTGAGAATTTAGCAGGAAGAGTTTCAAAACAAATATATGAGGATAGCACATCTTTATTATCAGCATTTAGAGATAAAAAATTTCTTGAAGACAATAATCTAAATGAACAAAATGTTCTTTCAATTTTTATTCCAAACTCTTATAATATTTATTGGAACTCTACTCCTGAAGATTTTAGAGATAGAATGTTAGCTGAGTATAATAAATTCTGGAATAAAGATAGATCTGAAAAAGCTAAAAAACTTGGACTTACTAAATTAGAAGTCATTTCACTTGCATCAATAGTACAAATTGAAAGTAGAAGAAACGATGAGCGTCCAAGAGTTGCAGGTTTATATATTAATAGGCTTAAAAAAAACATGAGGTTACAAGCTGATCCAACTGTGATTTATACAATCAAAGACTATTATAAAAATTTTGATACAATTATTAGGAGGGTTCTTTATCGTGATCTTAAGTTAGAATCAGAATTTAATACTTATAGAGTTTCTGGTCTTCCACCAGGTCCAATTACTATGCCTGATATATCAGCTATTGATGCTGTTCTGAATTATGAAAAAAATAATTATTTATTTATGGTTGCTGATCCAAGCAATAGAGGGTATCATCTTTTTGCAAGCAACTTGTCTGAACACAACAGGAATAGAAGGGCTTATATTCGCTGGATAAACAGCAGGGGAATTTATAGGTAAAAGCTAGTTGGACAGTTTCTGATTGAGATCTTCAACGTATTTTCTAAATTGCTTATCTGTAAAGCTAAGATTATCAACTGTCTTGCATGCATGAAGGACGGTTGCGTGGTCTCTTCTTCCAATTTGTGAGCCTATACTAGCAAGGGATGCTTTAGTGAACTTTTTAGCAAAATACATTGCAATCTGTCTAGCCTGCACAATATGTCTTTTTCTAGTTTTTGATTGAAGAGTTTGAATATCCATTTGGAAATAATCTGAGACAACTTTTTGTATATAGTCAATAGACACTTCTCTTCTATTATTCTTAACAAATTTATTTATAACCTCTTTAGCTAGATCAACGGTTATCTCTGCTTTATTAAATGAAGATTGAGCGATTAGTGATATAATAGCTCCTTCTAGTTCTCTAACATTAGAGTTAATATTCTTTGCAACAAACTCTATTACTTCATCTTGAATTTCAACTCCATCTCTGTATAGCTTATTCTTAAGTATTGAAACTCTAGTTTCAAAGTTAGGATTTTGAAGCTCTGCAGATAAGCCCCATTTAAATCTTGATAAAAGTCTTTGCTCAATATCTTGCATATCAATAGGAGCCTTGTCAGAAGTCAAAATTACTTGTTTGCCATTTTGATGAAGGTGATTAAATATGTGGAAGAAGACATCCTGTGTACCAGATTTTCCTGATAGAAATTGAACATCATCAACAATCAAAATATCAATTAACTGATAAAAATGTATAAAATCATTTCTCGTATTTTTTTTAACTGAATCAACATATTGTTGTGTAAACTTCTCTGCTGAAATATATAAAACTGTTTTATCTGGATATTTCTGTTTAATATCTACACCAATTGCATGAGCAAGATGAGTCTTGCCAAGTCCAACACCACCATATATTAATAATGGATTAAAAGATGTTCCGCCGGGTTTGTTGGAAACAGCAATTCCAGCTGACCTTGCTAATCTATTAGAATCACCTTCAAGGAAATTTTCAAATGTGTAATTAGGATTTAATTGAGATTCTATTTGAAGGTTTCTTATCCCAGGAATTACAAAAGGATTTTTTAATTCACTTGCAAAAGTGCTAAATGGAGATTCTATTGATTGTGCTTTTATACCATTACTTGAGGAACTTGGAATACTTTCAGTGAATGGCATCTTATTGCCGTAAGTATTTTCCATTTTAATTACATAAACAAGTCTTGCTTTAGAGCCTAATTCTTTTGTAAGAGCAATTCTCAGAATTTTTACATAATGTTCTTCAAGCCACTCATAGAAAAATTTACTTGGAACTTGAATGCTTAATACATCTTCAGATAGTTTAACAGGAATTA
>CACEKL010000038.1 GCA_902560025.1 uncultured Bacteroidota bacterium
GAGTTTATGTCTGATAAGACTTTCCCCTTGGATACAACTCAATATAGATTAACAATAAAGATAGATTCAGAGGGTAATTTTATTTTAGATAAATTATCTCCAGATAATAAATTGGATATTCAGTCTTTAACAATATTAAAAGATGCAGTAAGTGGAATTAAAAAAGCTCTTCCTGCTGTTAAAACAAACGTAGGAGAATACGTTGAAGTAAAATTTAATTTGCCATTTAGGTTTAATTATGAATAATAAAGTTCCTGATAATACAATAATAATGGGTATAGATCCAGGAACTAATATTACAGGATTTGGAGTAATTAGAATAAAAAATAATCAGATGAAACTTGTTGATCTGATTGAATTTAAACTCTCAAAAAAAAATGATCATAGCGCAAAACTTTCAGAAATTTTTAATAAGACCTCAGAACTAATAAAACAACATAATCCTAATTTTGTAGCAATTGAATCTCCATTTTTTGGTAAAAATGTTCAATCTATGTTAAAACTGGGAAGGGCTCAAGGTGTATCAATGGCTGCAGCACTTAATCTTGATATTCCAATTACAGAATATTCTCCAAAAAAAATTAAAATGGCAATTACAGGCAACGGTAACTCCTCTAAAGAGCAAGTTGCTAAAATGCTTAAAACCATGCTAGATATTAAAGAAATGCCAAAAAATCTAGATTCTACTGATGGTTTAGCAGCTGCAGTTTGCCATTATTTTAATTTTGGTAACTCTAGCTCAAAGAAAAAATTTTCAAATTGGGCTAGTTACGTAAGTAAAAACCCTGACAAACTAGTTTAATTTCCAAAATACTTGTAGAAATTTTGAATTGTATCAATCCCAATAAAGAAATTTTTTATTCCAAAGTTTTCGTTTGGAGAGTGAATTGCGTCACTGTCTAATCCAAATCCCATTAGAACTGTTTTAATTCCTAAAATACTCTCAAACATTGGTACAATTGGAATACTTCCACCATCTTTTTGAGGTATTGGATCTTTACCAAAACTGTCTCTATATGCATTGATAGCAGATTTATAACCATTAAAATTCTCAGGAGTCACATATGGATTACCGCCATGATGTGTTAAAACTTCAATTGAAACAGATTTTGGAGCAATATTTTTTATGTGATCTTTAAATAGTTCACTTATTTTTTTCCAATCTTGATTAGGAACAAGTCTCATCGAAATTTTTGCACTTGCTTCACTTGGAATTACCGTTTTAGATCCCTCGCCAGTATAACCACCCCAGATCCCATTTACATCTAGAGTTGGCCTAATAGACTTTCTTTCCAAAGTAGTATAACCTAATTCTCCCTTTACTAGCTCTATACCTAAAGATTTTTTAAAATTTTCTTCATTGAAATTTGATTTTTCCTCAATCAAATCTCTACTTGATTTATCAATTTCAATAACATCATCGTAGAAACCGGGAATTGTAATCTTGCCTTTATTGTCAATAAGTGAGCTTATTATATCTGATAAAATATTTATTGGATTTGCAAGAGTACCTCCATATGTTCCTGAGTGAAGATCTCTGTTAGGGCCTTTAACTTTTAATTCCATATAAGCTAATCCTCTCAATCCAACAGTTAAAGTTGGATTGTTTAGATTACTAAGACCAGTATCTGAAATTAAAATGACATCTGCCCCTAGTTTATCTCTATTTTCTCTTAAAAAACTTTCAAGGTTTTCACTTCCAACTTCTTCCTCTCCTTCAATCATAAATTTCACGTTACAATTAAGGTTATTATTTTTTATTAGTTGTTCGAAAGCTTTTAGATGCATAAATACTTGACCTTTATCATCACATGCACCTCTTGCAAATATTGCACCGTCTGGATGAACATCAGTTTTTTTAATTACTGGTTTGAAAGGAGGATTTGTCCAAAGTTCAATTGGGTCAGGTGGCTGAACATCATAATGACCATAAACGAGGATAGTTGGCATTGATTCATCTATTATTTTTTCCCCATATACAATTGGGTGTCCATTGGTTGAGTATATTTTAGATGAATCACAACCTGAGTTTATGAGTTGAATAGATAACCATTCGGCAGTCTCTTCCATAGTCTTCTTGTATCTTGAATCAGCACTAATAGATGGTAATTCTAGAAATTCAAAAAGTTGATTTAAATAATTCTGTTTTTCCTTATCAGATAATGTACTCATAGTTAATTTATATTTAAAAACTTATTTATATTTGTTCTCCTTTTGCGGGTGTGGTGAAATTGGTAGACACGCTAGACTTAGGATCTAGTGCCTAACAGCATGGGGGTTCGAGTCCCTTCACCCGCACTTTTTTATCTTCTTTAATTCTATTTAACTCACCTATTATCTTGTCCATTTGTTCCATCTGATGCTCATGAGATAGATAGTGATTTTCTTTTCTATATGTTTCTTGTTCAATCTCTTCTAATGGTCCAAAAACAAATATTCCAAGGCTAAATATTGTAATAATTGAAACAGTAAAAATACTTGCAATAATAGAGATAAATGTTAGTATAATTTTTATGTAGTTTTTTGATTTATAGAATTTAATCAAATTCATAATTCTTGAATTTCTTTTAAAAGTTCAATTATTTCGTCAAGTTTTTCAGCTTCTTCTTGGTGTTGAATTCTATGCTTTTCAGTTGGACTTATCTCAGTATTATCATAATAAATATCAGAAATCAATGCATATGAAATCATTGATAACGCAAATAAACAAACAAGAAAAATACATGATGCAATTATTGTAAGATTAATTCTAATATACTTGTCGGAATTAAAAAGCTTATTTATCATTCCGATGGAGGATTATATCCAGAGCCTTTAACAAATCTTCCAGGGAAATTGCCGGTGTGATCTCCGTTAGATAATACTTGAACTCCATTTACAAAAACATGTTCAACTCCTTCAGCAAATTGTAAAGGGTCTTCAAACGTTGCTTTATCCT
>CACEKL010000039.1 GCA_902560025.1 uncultured Bacteroidota bacterium
TTAAATAGTGAAAGTGCTATAGTAGAGGGGCTTGAGAATAATGAATTTGTTGAAAAGCTTCCTGTTAATTCAAAAGAAGAAAATGATGGTGCTTCAAGAAGAGACTTTTTAAAGTATGTAGGGTTTAGTTCAGCAGCAGCTGCATTAGCAGGTTGTGAAGGACCTGTGATTAAATCTGTTCCATATGTTGTTCAGCCTGAGCAAATTATTCCAGGTGTTGCTAATTACTATGCAACCACAATTGCTGATGGTAACGACTTTAGCAGTATTTTGGTTAAAACTAGAGAAGGAAGACCAATTAAAATTGAGAGCAATAAAGATGCTTCAAGCTTTGGTGATGCTAATGCAAGAGTTCATGCTTCTGTGTTATCTCTTTATGATGCCAATAGAATACAAGGTCCAAAAATTTCAGGTGAATATACTGACTGGGATACAATGATTAATCTCGTTAAAGTTAGCTTACAGAATTTTAAAGATCAAAACAAAAAAGTTGTATTACTAACTCAGACATATCCTAGCCCTACTACAAATAATATTATTAAAGAACTTTTAGATGAGTACCCTAATGTAAGTCATGTGATTTATGATACTATTTCAGATTCATCTGTTTTAGATGCCTTTGAAAACATCTATGGTATAAGAGCTATGGCTGACTATGACTTTTCAAAAGCTGAAAATATCATTTCTATTGATGCTGACTTTTTATCTGATTGGCAGGGTGGAGGATATTCTGCAGGCTACACTAAAACAAGAGTCCCAGATAAGTCTAGCAATAAAAAAATGTCATACCATCTTCAATTTGAATCAAACATGACATTAACTGGTTCAAATGCTGATGATAGAGTGCCTGCTAAACCTAGTGAGCTGAAAAAAATTGTTGCAAGAATTTATTCCAGACTAACAGGTAACGGTGATATAAAAGGCTCACTTACACCAGAAATTGACAAATACATTGACTTATCAATTGAAAGAATTCTTAGCTCACCAAATAAATCGGTAGTTGTATCTGGAATTGACGATGTTGAAATTCAAGAACTAATACTTCAAATAAATAGATCGATTAATTCTGAAGCTTTAGATATTAATAATCCAAGGTTGATTAGACAAGGCAATAACACCGAATTAAATGAATTTATATCTGAATTAAATTCAGGTGAAATCTCAGGAGTTATTACATCAGGTGTGAATCCACTCTATTCACTTCCAAATTCAGAATTAGTAAAACAATCTTTTGAAAATCTTGAGTTTTCGCTTGTTTTTTCTGAAAAAGAAGATGAGACAGCAAAGTCTGCTATGTATGTTGCAGCTTCCAATAATTATCTTGAGTCTTGGGGAGACTATGAGTTTAAGAAAGGTAATTTTTTCCTTGCCCAGCCTACAATTAGACCTCTTTTTGATACAATTCAATTTCAAGACTTTTTCTTAAAACTCTTAGGATCAAATGTAAGTTTTTATGAAAGGATTAAATCAAATTGGCAGAATACTATACTTAAAGGTAAAACATGGGGTAAATCATTACAAGATGGTTATTATAATGATTTTACAAGTTTGAATTTAAGACCAAGAAATTTGTCTGCAAGCATTTCTTCAATAAGTGAAGATAGACCAGAAGAATTTTCTCTTGTTCTTTATTCTAAAACTGGAATTGGAGATGGTTCTCAGTCTTCTAACCCATGGCTTCAGGAATTTCCTGATCCAATAACTAGAGTTACTTGGGATAATTATTTGACCATGTCAGCTTCTGACGCCAATAAACTTGGCTTGAAGAATTATAATGTATCGAACGGTGCTTTAAATGGTAGTTATGTTAATATTTCTGATGGTGAGAATCAATTGAAAGTCCCTGTTTTGATTCAACCTGGTCAAGCAAATGGTACAGTTGGTCTAGCATTCGGATATGGAAAGACTGAAGGCATGAAAGATGTTATGAAAGTAGGTGTTAATGCATATACCTTTTATAATAACTTCTCTAAAACTCAAACGATTAGTATTTCCAAGGTAAAAGGTGATCATGAGTTTGCATGTATTCAGCTACATAATACTATGATGGGTAGAGATGAGATCATTAAAGAAACTGATATTGATACATATAACTCAAAAGAAAAGTCTTATTGGAATCCTACTGTTATGGTATCTAAAAATCATATTGAGACAAAAGTTACATCAAAAGAAGTTGATATTTGGAGAGAATTTGATAGATCCACAGGTCACCACTTTAACTTATCTATTGATTTAAATGCTTGTAATGGATGTGGTGCATGTGTTATTGCTTGTCATGCAGAAAACAATGTTCCAGTTGTTGGAAAAGAAGAAGTAAGAAAATCAAGAGATATGCATTGGCTTCGAATTGACAGATACTTTTCATCTGAGGATACTTTTGAAG